>CAZAZB010000019.1:0-9677 GCA_964489485.1 uncultured Pseudomonadales bacterium
CGGTGGACGCTATCCGGACCAGTTAGGTCCACTGAGTGATGAAAAAAAATGGTTGCGCTCATGGAGCAACAATCTTTACCTTTGGTATGACGAAATCATAGACATCGATCCTGAATCTCATCTCGGATCAACCAACGCTTACTTCAATTTGATGAAGACAAATGCCACGACGCCCTCGGGTGCGCAGAAGGACAGGTTTCATTTTTCTATCGATACAGAGGATTTTCGTGCGCTATCGCAATCCGGGATCTCTGCTGGCTATGGGGTGACATTCGCCATTCTTTCACCCACCACGCCTCGCAATGTCGTGGTTGCCTATGCAGAGCCCGTACTACCGGCTGTCAACACCAATGTAGATCTGCCAAGAGGCGCCAGGATTATGACGATTGACGGGGTAGATCTCGTCAACACCACGCTTGGTTCAGAGATCGATATGATTAACGATGGTTTGTTTCCAACATCGATTGGTGAATCCCATGTGTTCACGGTTCAGGACGCGGGTTCCAATGTGCCCCGTTCTATTACACTCGTTTCTGCTTCTGTCGCGAGTGATCCGGTCCCCACTGTTACCACTATCGATACGAGCAGCGGCAAGGTCGGATATCTTCTCTTTACTGATCATATTGCAACCGCAGAACTGGAATTGATTCAGGCGGTCGTTCAACTCCGGGACGAGGGTATTACGGATCTTGTTCTCGATCTACGGTATAACGGCGGTGGTTTTCTGGATATTGCCAACGAGTTAGCATCGATGATCGCGGGCTCTGTTAATACCACGGGGAGAACATTCGAGTCTCTGGTCTTCAATGCTAAACACCAGACCACTAATCCTGTGACAGGCGCGTTGTTATCGCCAACCGCTTTCCATCAAACCGCACAAGGGTTCTCTGCCCAGAGCGGTGCCACCTTGCCGGCGCTCAACCTATCACGTTTGTTTGTACTGACGGGTCCGGGTACTTGTTCAGCAAGCGAATCTATCATTAATGGTCTGGCGGGTATTGATCTGGAGGTTATTCAGATTGGCTCGACGACCTGTGGTAAGCCCTATGGATTTTTCCCCTTCGACAACTGTGGGACGACCTGGTTTAGTATCCAGTTCAAGGGGGCGAATGCCAAAGGGTTCGGTGACTACACGGATGGATTTTCACCCGTGAATGTATCCCAGGTTGAAGGCACGCCTTTGCCCGGTTGTTCTGTCGCCGATGATTTTAGCAGTGCGCTTGGCGACCCTGCTGAGGCGAGGCTTGCTGCAGCGCTTGCTTATCGCATCGATGGGAGTTGTCCTACGGCCAATGGTTCCGCTTTCAGTCGCGCTTCTGTATCGAATACGCAAACGCCAGATGCCGCTGTTGATGTTGTTGTGCCAAAGCCACTCTGGTTACAAAACCGTATTATGCGTCCAAGATGATGAATAAATTGATCACTTTGTGTGCGTTTCTGGCGGCAAGCCTGGCAGTAACAGCCTGTCAGTCCAGGTCACAGGCTAAAGATTTGGCTGCGTTAATTGTGTCGCCAACCCAACAAGGACAACTAGAACTGATCCAAATTGTTGCCAATGCCATCGGGCGAGAGTCTGTCCAACTCGCGGATGATGCCCTGACACGATCAAGCGACCTCATCATAGAGAGAAAGCAAAAGAAACGAATAGAAGGCAGGCTGGGTGGTGGGCGTGAAATGTCTTCGCCGGAGCATTTCAAATTGGTGTTGTCAGGCTCGAGTTGTTTTCTGATCCACCAGGCCGATCAGGCACGATACGAGCTAACCGAGTCTCGTTGCGTATTGCAATGACGCATCGCACGGATAAGACATTAGCTGCCCCAGGCACCCATACCGCGTGGACGCGACTATATGCCTCGTAAACTGCCCTCTACACCTTCCTTTATTCATGCGTTAGCGTGCTTTGGTATTGTTGTGCTGATGATCTCCGTGGGCTTGTTCGGCTTTGCTATCAGCCTTCATACTATTCTATTTATCTGCCTTTGTTGGGTGACGCTTAATGCGAGCCTCCTGGGTTATGGCTATGGGGATATCCAGTCCATGATGGGCGATGCCATCACGCGTGCATTGCCCGCTATCTATATCTTTATCCTGATCGGGATGGTCATCGCAAGCTTCATGCAGAGTGGCACGATCACCACACTTATTTACTATGGTCTGGCGTTGCTCGAGCCGACAACATTTCTGCTAACAGGGTTGCTCTTGTGTTGCCTCATGTCTGTTGTGACCGGTACGTCCTGGGGTACGGTAGGTACTCTTGGCGTTGTCTTTATGGGAATAGGGGCGGCCTTGCATATTCCGCTGCCCATAGTTGCAGGAATGGTTATCTCTGGCGCGACCTTTGGTGACAAGCTGTCGCCGATATCTGATACGACAAACCTGGCCGCCATGAGCGCTGAAACTGATCTGTATAGCCATATTCGATCCATGCTGTATACCACGCTGCCAACTCTCATGATTGTGTCCATCTTAATGCTTTACCTTGGTTATGGTTTCTCTGCTAACGAGCTGCCAACAGATGAAATAGAAAAAATCAGGTACGCTATCGAGAAAAGCTATGGTCTTAATCCGCTGGTGACCTTGCTGCCTTTGCTGGTGATGATCATTCTCAGTTTTCGACGGTATCCACCTCAAGTCAGCATGAGCCTTAGTATTCTTGCTGCGTCGCTAATCGCTGTTCTGTATCAGGGATCTGATTTTGTGGCGGTCGCAAATGCACTATGGAGCAATTCGCCTGGCACGACCGGCATTGAAAGCATTGATAGTTTACTAGGGCGAGGTGGCATCAGCAGTATGAGCTGGACGCTAATGTTGTCTATTCTGGCCCTGGCGATGGGCGGTATTTTATACAAGGCAGGTTTTCTCGAAACATTGCTCTCCGGATTGATCAATCGAATCCGGCATACCGCATCTCTTGTTGCGCTAACAATAGTATCCGGTTTTGTCGGCAACCTGTCGATGGGCGAGGCATATATCAGCATTATTCTTAATTGTCAGCTGTTTGGAAAGTCCTACCGCGCGCTCGGGCTTCGCAATAGCATGTTATCGAGAACCGTGGAGGAGGGCGCAACACTGACCACAGGTCTTATACCCTGGACCACGGCCGGTGCATTTTACGCCGTCACTCTGGGTGTCCCGGTACTGGACTATTTACCTTATGCCTTTCTGAATTATTTGAATCCTGTTGTTTCAATCACCATGGCCTTTTTTGGTTTTGGTGTGTTGAGGCAAGTCGCTAACAGTAGCGAAACGGGTGACGGTACAGATGCCTGAGAGCGCATGTACCAGAAAGCACCCATACCAGAGCACCCATACCAGAAAGCTTAGAAGAAATAACGGTTAGCTGGCGCGCCTGCCGTCAGCTATCAGACTGCATTTTTTCCAGCATCGCTTTCATCTGCTGGTGCATCACATTCACTGCCTGCAATGGACGGATCATTACCTTGAATTCGGTAATCTTTCCTTCGTCATTGCAGGTAATAATATCAACGCCGTTGACATACTTACCATCGACTTCTGATTCAAATTCCAGAACAGCGTGGTTCCCACAAAGTACCTCTTTTGCATAACGGAAGTTAGATTTTTCGGCACCCGGTGTTTTTTCCGTGTCACCTCCGGAAAAAGTACTGCCAGCGGCACTAAGGTAAAGTTTCGTCATGTCTTTTCCTTTTTGTGGCGTAAAAACAATGGGGGAATAGAACTCAACATCATCCGCCAGCAGTTCGTCCAACCCGCCCGGAAATTCCCCCTTCAGGTATTTGTGCCAGTTCTCCATGGTTTGTTCAATAATCATATTGCTTCCCTCACATCAGTATTCGTTTGTGTCAATCACAGATGGTAGCAAATACAGCATTCATAGCGAACTCGCGCTAATTCGAATGGTGGTCTATTTTCTCGGCACAAAATGCAGTTCAACTTTGGAAAAGTTCGGTTTACCTCAAATCAGACGACTTTTTCAAACCTTTTCTTAAACTTGGTCGTCATAGAGTGAAATCAAAGTCATTCAAGGAACTTTAGTCATGAAAGTGATATTTCTAACCATCGTGTTGCTTCTATCTACTCAGGTGTTGGCAGCGGATACTGTGGAACAGACAATTGGTCAACATCGTGTGATCTCAAAGGCGATCAAGGAAAAGTTTCAGCCTGAGATGGCGGCGGAAATATTGACCGCAGTATATGATGGGTTCTATCAGATATCAGGTAAGCAAAAAAGTGGTGATCTTTTCAAATTTACGAGGGTGAAGGAGAAGGCATCCTTTCCTGACAATCGTTGGCAGGATGTAGCGCTAAAGCTAACGGAAGGACTAGCCTATGAGAGTAGCTCAAACAATCTGGGTACTCGGGGTAAAGCTAAAGCGACGGCGTATGTTGTTTTCTACAAGAATGGAATAGATTCCATCAATAAGAAGCGCGGCAATAGCGGTAGCTTAACGCTTGTCATGATAGAACAAAAAAACGCCGGATCCAAGAACACTAATAGTCCTTCGTTAAAAGGGATCTCTGCCTCCAGGGTCTACCTGCTCAACGCGGGTATTTAATGGCAGAGCAGTGAAGAAGGCCAGTGCTTCATGGTCTGATCAACACGCATAAACCAGAATGGGTTATAGTATCCCGGTTAGGGTGGTAGTCAGCCCAGTTGGTCGATCAGGAGTAAAATTGAAAGAATATCGTCAGCATAAGTTTCAACGTCCACAGGGCGCCACAGAAATATTGTTAGTCAGGCATGGGGAATCGGAGCCTGCAGATCCGGATAAGCCATTTTCCCTGGTTGACGGTCAGGGTGACCCTGCGCTTGCTGAGGTCGGTCGAGAGCAGGCTGTTCAGGTGGGCTTACGTCTCAAGCACCTGCCAATAGACGCCATTTATGTAACGAATCTGCGACGTACCCAGGAAACAGCCGCTCCGCTTTGTGGGTATCTTGGCATGAAGGCCAAAGTAGAGCCTGACTTGCGTGAAGTACATCTTGGTGAATGGGAAGGAGGCGTCTTTCGAATCAAAGCGCATGAGGATCACCCACTGATTCAGAAAATGCATGATGAGGAACGTTGGGATGTTATTCCCGGGGCAGAATCGCTCGATGCATTGCGTGAAAGAGTACAGAGAGGTCTTGCTAACATCGCCAGCGAACACCCGGACCAGCTTGTTGTTGCTGTGGTACATGGTGGTGTCATCGGACATATTCTTGCTCATGCATCCAGCGCAACTCCCTTCGCATTTAATGGCGCCAATAACGGCTCTATTAGCCATATTGTTATGTCAGCAGGGAAGGTTGTCGTTAGAGGCTTTAATGATTCTTCTCATCTTGAAGACTTTTAATATAAGACCTTTACTACAAGACCTTTAACACAAGGGCATTAACAAAAGGGCTTTGATCCAAGGTTTTGGGTACGCGAGGAATGTCCTTATTTTTTGGCAGGGGCCTATTTTGCTGCGACCTATATCGTTTGGGCTCCTTTGCGATTGTGGCTGTTAGCTTTTTAAGCTCTGTGAGCCTGACGCACTTATTTCAACTTCTTTCTTTTAAAAGAGCGGAACGTCTGGTCTTCCCGGCATCATCTCGCAGGGGCTCCTCAACGAATTCAAGTGTTCGTGGAATCTTGTAGCGGGCGAGCTTGCCTGCTAAAAACGCCAGCAAATCTGATTCGCTGACACCATCCGGTGCATCAACAATTCCATGGACCGCCTGACCAAGGTCTTCATCATGCAGACCGATGACAGCGCTGGACCTCACCGCTGGGTATGCATCAATTGCTGCCTCAACCTCTGCTGGATAAATATTAGCGCCTCCACTCAGGATCATGTCTGTTTTTCTATCTGTCAGGTAGATGTAATTGTCTTGATCCACGTACCCCAGGTCACCCAATGATTCCCATCCGCCTTCGATGGGTTTCGATTCAGCACCAATGTAGTGATAGGTACTGCCTTCGCCGCCTTCGGGTAGAAGGAAAATTTCACCCACTTTGCCAGGCGGTAATTCATTTCCGTCTTCATCCAGAACCTTAACTTTACTGTTACCTACAAGTTTGCCAACAGATCCCCTATGCTGTAGCCATTCTTCACCGGTAATCCAGGTTGACCCGGTGCCTTCTGTTCCGCCGAATAACTCGTGAATCCGGTCTCCACCAAGCCAGTTGATCCACTCCTCCTTTAACCAGGGCGGGCAAGGTGCAGCCAAATGGAGCATAATTCGCAGGGAAGAAAGGTTGTATCTATTGCGTGTTTGCTCCGGTAGCTTCCAGATACGCAGCATCATTGTGGGCACCATCATCATCCAGTCGATCTCATGCTTCTCAATCAGTTCAAGTGTTTGTTCGGCATCGAAGCGCGTCATGACAACAATGTGATTCCCAAGGTAGAGTCCACTCATTGAAAAAGAAAAAGGACCATTGTGATAAAGAGGACCTGACACGAGTTGCGCACGATCTCTTTTCTGCCGAAGTGGAAGGGCCAGGCTGTAGTCGAATGCACCAGGGTTTTCTGAAACGATGATTTTCGGGCGTCCCGTTGAGCCGCCAGAGGTTGGTGCCTTCCAGTATTTTGCTGTCTTATCCGCAAGAGGTTTGTCTGAAAGAGATGGATCGGGTATCCAGCCTATTGGCAATACTTTTTTCTCGCCATGTGATCCCGGCTCTGCACCCACCACGAGTGAAGGGTTTGCCAGTTCAACAATCGCTTCGCGTTCAAAGAACGGGAGTCTTGCAGATATGGGCTGAGGGGTCGCGCCGAGTTTCCAGATGGCGATGCAGGCCTCGTAGAATTCGATAGAGTTGGGCAGGGCGACGGTTACCATGTCATCTTGGTCAACACCAAGTTGTTCGTAGGCCCGCGCAAGTCGATTGGTGTTGAGATCAAGTTCCCGGCGTGTAATCGTTTGATCTTCATGGGTAATAGCAGGCTTGCCGGGATTTACAGCAGCGTTGTCCGAAATCAGGCGGCTGACAGATTTTACAGTCATAAGAAACTTCCATGAAGATGGTCATTGCCAATGAGCATATCATGTTCATCTAATCAAAAAGTCAGGCTCTTTAAAGGGACTGGCGCAACAGAACGACGGGCAACGAGGGCATGAGTAGCGGCGAACTATTCCGAACAAACGAGTAAACGTTACTATCAAGCGTTTCTATTTGTTCTGGGTTATTTCTTACCGCGAGGAGTGGACGACAAGTCTTTTGACTCAAACACCGCCTTGCCTTTTGGGGTTTCGGTTGGCGCCGTTGGAGCAGGTTCGTTCTTCCTTGGATAGCGGGGAGGCGATACTTCCTGTGGACCAAGGGGTTCAATATCTTTAGCGCCAAAGGACGCTTTACCAGCAGGTGCGGGCTCGGCGTTACGGCTTTTAAGTTTCTTGCGGATTTCTGCCGGTGTTTGCGCGACGTTTTTACTCTCGGTCGCTATTTTCTTTTTTACAGCTGGCTTTACGGTCGGTTCAGCCATGGGAGGCATGGTCTGGCTTAACTCTTTCGCTTGAAAAGAAGATACGCCGCTGGTGCGGGCACCCGCGCGTTCCAACTTTTTGCGGATAGCTTCCGGTGATTGCGCCAGACCCTCTTTGATGGCTAGTGCCTGTGTCGATGTCGCACTCAGGTCGCGGGACTCAAAGCGCGATGCTCCGGATGCCCGGCTGGCGCCTGCCAGTTTTTTTCGTATCTCGTCAGGGCTCTGCGCTTTTTTGTCTTCCGGGGTACCTTCATTTGCTTTCACTGCGCCCGCGGAAAGTTCTTTAGAGAGAAATACAGCTTTGCCTGTTGCCGCAGCGTTCATCATTTCCTTTTCATCGCCTTCAGCCTGGAAGCGACTGGCTAATGCCGCCAAATGATGCGCTGCGCCATAAACATTGTCGAGATAGACACCAACCTTCTTTGCTGGTTTGTTTTGTTCTTCTTCATCACGAAGTTTGGCCGCTGCGCTCTTGCTGTCTTGTTTGCCGCCAAACATTCCCTTGATCGAACCTAAGATTCCCTTTGATTCTTCTGCTGATTCGTCTGCTTCAATAGACGCTTTAGATTGTGCAGGTAATTTTCTACCTGCTGTCGCCACACTTTGTTTTGATCGTCTGAATTCTTCCTCCACCTCTTCGAGAAATGCCGTTGGAATTTTGGCATCCAGAAGTTTTTTCAACACAATCATCCTGACAGCGAGATTTTCATGGCGTTCTGTCCGCAGGCTCAGATTTACCGTATCGCCGCTATGTTCCAGATCATGCCACAGGGTCATAACAACATCGTCGAGGGCTGTCTTAATGCCGGTGTCAATTGTGCTGTATGCTTCACCCGTCAATGTTTTACGGATTCGCTGGAATTCAGCAAGGAGCTGATCTTCCACCTCTTGTAGGGCGTTTTCTAATTTTACGAGAATGTCACTCATCCTGTAAGGATACTAGTATTTTGATCTGGATTCAGATCATTTCTCGATAGATCGGTCTTGCGATGTAAGTGAGATGTAAATCAAAAGGAAGTCAGAGCGCCATGAGAATCAATCAGATCCTTCAGGATTCTACTTCGGAAAAGTCGGTGACGGCTTTCAGAATTTGCCTGCAGGTGAGTTGGCCCTTTAATTCACCGTCTTTGATGACAGGTCGCCGACGATGTTTGTGGTCGAGCATTGACACAGCAACCTCGAGGATCATGTCATCAGGATCGTTGACCTCGACGTTGGTCGTCATGATGTCGCTAACCAGCGCACCACCGGGGTCCGCACCATTGTAGACGCTCGTCACCATAGCTTGCAGACAATCGAGCTCCGAGAGCATGCCAACGAGCTTTCCTTCTTCGTCGATGACTGTCACGCCGGAGACCCGGTGGGCAAGTATTGCATCTGCCGCTTCGTAGACATTCATTGCAGGGCTCACGGACACGGGGTTTTCAACCATGAATTTTGAAATGCTCGTTGTAGCCATCGTCTGAACTCCTAAGTGTTGAGAGGTCTCCACATCTCAGTACTTGGTTAAACAGTACTTGGTTAAACAGTACTTGGTTAAACAGTACACGGAACAGTAGAGTGTGCGCCATTCGAGGCAGATGCGCAATCTCCCGCCTGGTGCTGATCAGCGAGTCCAACAGCTATCAAATGTGGTCCCAAAGTGTGTCAAAAGATATCTGCATAACCAGCGCAATGGCTTCTGAATCAAGTATCACCGCGGTCGGATAGTCGCCCCGCACGAGCGAGATCATTGCACATTTCGGCGGATAAATTGCGACATAGCTTGCCGCCGTCGTGCCGTCAGGTGTTTTGATCCATTTTCTCGCAGCCAGGGGCGCTTCTTCACCACCGTCACCAATGGCAATGACGTTGACAGATATCTCTTTTTGCACGCGCTGTTTTGTAAAGTTTGGAAAAGGTCGATAAAGATATTTACGAATCTGCCGGGAAGAATAAACTCGATAAAGCTTTTCCGGGCAGTTTTCGACCGTGGCGAGAATATCTTTCAACACAAATTCTATTCCTTCGTCCCCTTCATAGTGATGAACATTCGTGGTGGTGGTATCTGGCGCGAGGTTGAGTAGATCGGGGAGTATGTCGTGGCGTAATACATTGGTTGCCTCGCGCAATGCCGATTGTTTTTCTTCTGCCATTTTGACGAGTTGCGCTGGCGGTTCGGCGCAAAAGAACTTCCGTTTTCCGCGCGGGAAATAACTCACCAGCGCACGGGATCGCAAGGTCTTCAGCTCTTCGTAAGTCGT
>CAZAZB010000019.1:9777-13503 GCA_964489485.1 uncultured Pseudomonadales bacterium
GGAAATAACTCACCAGCGCACGGGATCGCAAGGTCTTCAGCTCTTCGTAAGTCGTACCGCGATTGATACCCGCGCCCGCTGCTATATCGCGGATCGAACCTGGCCCTTGCTTCAATAACGTCAAGTATATGTCTGTCTGCCGATCGGTCAGACCCAGTTGCCTCAGCGTCTCATGAATGATCATAGTTAGTCATTTATTTGATGACAAATACTATTGTCTTGTTGTGAATATTGAATATATTGCTATTTGGTAGGTATATATGTCAATAGAGGAATGACAATGAGAATTTATTTTTCGAATTGCTCGGTGACAGTTGCAAGAATAAAGACAGGAAATACAAATCAGAAGGTGATGATATGTGCGGGATAGTTGCTTGTGTTGGGGAGGATGTTGGCCACCTGGCCCTGGAGGGGCTTACCCGCCTGCAGTATCGTGGATATGACAGCTACGGTTTTGCCTGGGTTAATAATAGTGAGCATGTCATTCACACTCGTAAAAGTCTCGATTCGCTGGATGACCCACAAGAATCATTGCCCGAGTGCAATGCCATCATTGGTCATACCCGGTGGGCGACGCACGGCGGCGTGACGATTGAAAATTGTCATCCACATTCTTGCTCTGAACAGACATTTTCCCTGGTCCACAATGGCATTGTCGAAAATTTTCAAAGCTTAAAGAAAGAAAGCTTGAAGAAAAACAGCTGCCCGCAGGATTACCTGAGTGAAACGGATACAGAAGTGATCGTCCGGTTATTTGAAGCGGCATTGGGTGAACAATTTTGCTGCCAGAAACCAGGCTGCTCAAACGTGACCGTGTCGAAAGAGCGCCAGGCAGAAATAAATCAGTGCCGTCGTGATGCCCTCTGGTCTGTATTTAACCAATTGGAGGGGCGAAATACACTCGTTGTACTGTTCCATGATGGTGTTGTGCTCGGTCTGAAACAAGGTTCGCCTCTGGTCGTTGGTATGGGGTCGGATAAGATTCTGCTGGGTTCTGATGTATTGAGCTTTGCCGGGCATGCGACCCGGTGTCTGCCTGCAGGAGAGAAGCAGATGGTCGAGATCGTACAGGCGAGTGTGACCCTCAGGCATGAATCGGGTCATCTACTCAAAATGGACTGGGAACCGGTTGATACCAATGCTCATACTGGCAGCAAGGATGGATACCCGCACTATATGTTGAAGGAAATAATGGAACAATGGTTCACCATCGCCCGGCAGGGTGTCCGTCTGGACACTTCATTTTTTGACTACGCAGCTGGGCTCAGGGAAAAAGGGAGTCTGTTGGTGACGGGCGCCGGCGGTGCCTACTTCACCAGTATTCAAATAGCCTGGTTGCTCCGTGAAATTGCAGGTATCGCCGCCATGGCGGTACCTGCCTATGAAATTGAAACAGTGAAACCGCTGTTCAAGCCGGGTGATTTTATACTTGCCGTGAGTCAGAGCGGCGAAACAGCGGACACAATAGATGCGGTTGAAATAGCGCAATCCTGGGGCTTGCGCCTTGCCTCGCTTGTCAACATGCCAATGTCCACACTGGCAAGACGTTCGGAGTTCAGCTTTGCCAATGATAGCGGACCTGAAATATGTGTTCTTTCAACCAAATCTGCTACCTCGCAAATCACCTTTGGTTATTTGTTGGCCATGTCGATTATCAATAATCAAAGCGCTGCGGCGTCAATTGATGGGCTGAGCAGTGTGCTTAGCAGGTATCTTGATGATGCAACATCGCGTCAGTTCCAGTCTCTTGCACTCATGTTGGAAACCGAAAAGCATCTGTTTATTTTGGGGCGAAAAATATTTCATGGAACCGCTCAGGTAGGTGCGCTCAATATCAAGGAGGCCAGTTATCTGCACGCCGAAGCTTTCGCCGCAGGGGAATTGAAGCATGGTGTGATTGCCTTGATCGAAGAAGGTGTGCCCGTCATTCTATTTATCGATAGAAATGACCGTTATATGGTGAATGTAGCGGCGGAGGTGAAATCCAGAGGAGCCCTGGTGATTGGAATTGGTTATGAGAATAATGCGCTATTCGATCACTTTGTCCCTCTTCCGGAGGTACAAGATCCACATCTAGCATCGATCAGTGCCATGATTCCCTGCCAACTACTGGCCTACCATCTGGCTGTTCGACTGGGTGCGAATCCAGACAAACCAAGGAACCTTGCCAAGAGTGTTACCGTTCAATGACGAACACATGCAATTGGTCCTTTTCCAGAATAGAAAGTATGAGGGGTGATGCAGACGGCGTATAATTCTTCCATTGCCCTTACTGGAAGAATTTTCATGATTTTGCGACCGCCGCCCAGAACGGGCCTCGATGGTGCTGTTATTTTCAGCCTGTGTTTGTCCTGCATTATTTTCTTGTCCGGCTCGATTGCAATTGCTGATGATGGCGCGACACAAGCTCCTGGTTTCAACCGTCTCGATCAGGATGTCGTGCTGCGACTGCTGAAAGGTTATGAATGGACGCTAAGAGAAAGTGAATTTCTTGAGCTCGGACCTGAAGTGTCTGATCGATTGTTGGAGATAGCTCAGGATACAGACCAGCCTAATTTTATTCATGCGAGAGCTGCGTCAGCACTGACACTTTTCCCAACTCAGGACGTCGCAACATATTATGTGCGGGAGCTTGGTGCCATCGTTAAGAACGACTACCGGGCGAACACAGGCGTGCGCTCACCCGGTGAGGTCGTGCGACGGCGCCAGATCGTGCAAAATTATTGCCATACTTTCGCCGAGTCTGAACCGCAACGAGTTGAATCAGTTGTTCTGCCACTATTGGAGGAGCCTGATGCTCACTTGCGCGCGCAATCCGCCAGATGTCTGGCTACAATCGATTCTGACAATAGTAGAAAGGCGTTAGCGCGCTATCGAGAGTCGATTGAAGAAACCTGGGAACGCAATGCTGCCGGGTTCGGTGAGAGAGAACGACAATGAGTAAAGTCGAGCTTGATGACATTGAAATAGCGACTTTTCGGCGAAACGGCTACCTCATTCGTCGAAATATGGCGAGTAAAAGCCAATGTGAACAGCTATTAGAGACTGCAAACGAACACATGCAACAACATCTCGCTCCCATTGAATATGAAGTGGAAGTTCAATATCCAGGGGCCCCCGCGAACACCGACGCTGACGGGGCTGATACGTCACGTCGCTTGCTTCAGGCGTATAGTCGCCACGAAGTGTTTCGACACTGGGCAAGCTCTTCAGCTGTCAATGGACTTCTACGGGAGTTGTTGGCAACCGAATCAGTAAAGATGTCACAATGTCACCACAACTGCATCATGACAAAACGCGCGGGATATAGTAGCGCAACACTCTGGCATCAGGACAATCGTTATTGGGCTTTCGATGAGGAGAATCTGGTCAGTGTCTGGTTGGCACTCGGTGATGAGAATCGACACAATGGTGGTTTGCGTGTGATTCCAGGGAGCCATCTGCTGGACTATGCACCCGGACGGTACGATGCTGCCTTGTTCCTGCGGACTGATATGGCAGAGAATAAAGCGCTTATCGCAGAGTCACAAGATGTGAACCTTGCGCGCGGTGATGTCCTGTTCTTCCACAGTCGTTTGTTCCATGCTGCAGGTCGGAACCATTCAGACAAGACCAAGTATTCTCTGGTATTCACTTACCATGATGCCAAAAATCTACCCATCGAAGAGACAAGATCGGCACGATACCCGTCCATTGATCTGTAAGAAGAGTCTGTAAGAAGAGTCT
>CAZAZB010000019.1:13603-17765 GCA_964489485.1 uncultured Pseudomonadales bacterium
TCTGTAAGAAGAGTCTGTAAGAAGAGTCTTGATACCGGTCTCGGAAATTGGTTGGAAATAAAAAGAGTGTCAGGACGGTAAACAGCCCATTAATTCATCCAGCAGGGGCTTGCGATAATTCCCCTTGCGCCATGCGAAACCAATGTCTCTATAGAAGTGTTTGATCGGCAGCTTACGGGTGACTATATTTGTGCCCTCCAGGATTCCGGCGTCAAGGGCCATATCGGGTAGCAGGGTGACGCCGAGATCATTCTCAACCATCTGGACCAGCATTTGCAGACTATTAGCGCCAAAGGTATGGATCTTCTTATGATTCTTCAGGCGGCAGCCTGCCAGCGCGTGGTCTCTCAGACAATGACCGTCATCCAGCAGGAGTAAGCTTTCGTCTGGCAGTTGATCGAAGTCTACTGTTTTCGACTTTATTATTGTTGTGTCGCGATGATGTGCAAGATGAAACCCCTCTCGATAGATAACACTGGTTTCTACCAGGCCTGCGTCGTAGGGAAGGGCCAGCAATGCGATATCCAATTTATTCTCGAGTAGCTCAGTGATCAAATTCGCTGTGGTATTTTCTCGAATGTAGAGCTGAATCCCGGGGATGTTGTCTCGTATTTCCCTGGCGTAGTTACCCATCAAGTAGGGTGCAATAGTCGGAATTGCACCGAGTTTGACGGGCACTGCCAAAGGATCAGAAAAAGCGCGGGATTCATCAACGAGGTCTTCAACCTGCATGATGACGTAGCGGCTACGGTCAGCAATCTTTGACCCCACAGTGGTAAACGAAACGGACTTGTTGGTTCGTTCGACGAGCGTCGTACCGAGTGTTTTTTCGAGCTCTCGAATACCAGTGCTGAGGGTCGACTGCGTGACATTCAGATATTTGGCAGCATGACCAAAATGCAAATGGTCCTGAAGTGAAACCAGGTATTGAAGTTGTCGAAGTGGGGGTAGGTGCACTGTCTGCCTACCGTCCTGCTGGTGCTACTTCATTGATCAACTTGTCCAGAATTTCCAGCTTGTCTGGTCCCATGGTGAAGTCAGGTACGATAAGTTCATTCACCCCCGCATCTTTATAAGCGCCGAAAACATCTTGTACCTGATTAACATTTCCAGCAATAGTCGCCTGGGTATTGGCATTCATTTTTTTTGCGAATGCCTCGTCGTCGGTCAGAAACATCAAGGCCACAGCCGAACGTTGAATCTCGCCTGGATCTCTGCCGATTGATTCACAGTGTTGGTCAAGGATTTTCATTTTGTTTATCAATGTATCCACTGTTCCCCACACATTCCACTCGTCAGCATACTTTGCGGTAATCTTCAGTGTGACTTTTTCTCCGCCGCCGCCAATCATCAGCGGCAACCTGGCCTGCACAGGTTTGGGTTCCAGCGGTGCATCCTTAAGCTGATAAAACTCTCCGTCAAAATTGCTTGCTGTCTGGGAAAATAGAGATTTAATAACCTGGCAGGCTTCGTCGAGACGTTCGAGTCGATTGCTCACGGTGTAGAAAGGAATGCCATACATCTCGTGTTCGTTTTCTTGCCAGCCGGAACCCAGGCCCAGCACCACCCGGCCGCCAGAAATGTGATCTGCCGTCACGGCCATCTTTGCAAGAACTGCCGGATGCCGGTAGGTATTGCCGGTGACGAGCGTACCCATTCTGATTCGTGGCACAACAGCACAAAGGGCAGAGAGGGTTGTCCATGCTTCCGGCCAGGGGGTGCTCACGTCCTTCGCATTGGGCATAAAATGGTCTGCGAGCCAGAGCCCATCCCAGCCTGTTTGCTCAACATGTTGTGCCAGTGACTTCATTGTCTCGTAATCCTGGGAAGGGTTGGGCCAGAAGCTAAATCTCATTGGGGAATCCTTGTGGTGTTGTTCAATTTACTTTTCTGGCAGGTCATTCTTGAATTGAGGCGACCAGAAGTGAATATGGCGGAAAGAAGTAAAGCCTATTGTGTCTTAAAGACTTAACTGAATAAAGACCGTATTGAATAAAGACCGCCAGATGCCAGCACACCTTCGACTGGGTTATGATGTCACTCAGTATTGACGAATTGAATGGGTGGGTAAAGATGAACGGAGCAGAAAGTCTAGTCAGGTCATTTGTCAAAGCAGGCGTTAATGTCTGTTTTGCTAACCCGGGTACATCAGAGATGCACCTGGTTCAGGCAATTGATGCAGTACCTGAAATGCGCGCCGTACTCGCACTTTTCGAAGGTGTTTGTACCGGCGCAGCAGATGGATATGGGCGCATGCTGGGTTCGCCAGCGACCACACTCTTACACCTTGGACCGGGTCTTGGTAATGGCATCGCTAATCTTCACAATGCCAGAAGAGCCAACTCGCCGATCATCAATCTTATCGGCAATCATGCACTCTACCATGTTGAATTTGATGCTCCTCTGACATCGAATATTGATACGCTTGCACAAAATGTATCCGGCTGGATCAAATCAGATTCAACAGCAGATTCGCTCGCTCAGGATGGTATGGAGGCGCTTCTTTCTACAGCGACAGCCAAGCCTGGGTCTGCGGGTCAGGTCTCCACGATGATCATTCCCGCGGATGCCTGTTGGAATGAAACGGCTAATAACTCTGCCGATCCTATCAGTCGGCCCGAAAAAGAGGTTGTGGATGACGCAACCATCAGCACCGTTGCCAGCGTCATTGATGAGAAATCGATGATCCTGCTAAACAACGACGGGCTGAGTATTCCATCACGAATTGCCGCCAGTCGTATCAGTGCATTGACAGGCTGTAGAATTGTACTAACGACATTTCCGGCTCGCGTTGATGGTGGTCCAGGCTTGCCCGTTGTTGAACGGTTGCCATATTTCCCGGAACATGTTCAACAGTTTCTTGGTCAGGTGAGTCATCTCATTCTGGCGGGATCCGATGCGCCATCGAGCTTCTTTGCCTATCCCAATACACCATCGAATCTCGTACCAGCGTCCTGCAACGCCATGACACTTGCCCGGGGTGAGCAAGATGTTACACAGGCTTTAGAGTCTCTTGCAGATCTGATGAGTGCTCCGAAAGATGGATATGTCTGTTATGAAAAGAACCTGCCCGAACTTCCCAGTGGGCGTTTATCAATAGGCGCGATTGCCGCAATGATAGCGCGTCAACTTCCTGAAGATGCCATATTGTGTGGAGACTCAGGTGGCGGAGGTGCCGTCTTTGACCCGGTTCAGCTTGCCACTCGTAATACCTGGCTGAATCTTACAGGCGGTTCAATCGGACAGGGTGGACCTGTTTCAATTGGCGCCGCCATTGCTAGACCACAAAGCCGGGTGATGGCCCTGCTGGGTGATGGCGCATCAATGTACACCAATCAAGCGTTCTGGACCCAGGCGCGCGAAGGGCTGGATGTCACCACCGTCATATTCAATAACCAGAAATATGGTATTTTGGAAACGGAGTATATGCGTTTAGGCGTCAATGAAATTGGCGAGAATGCGGCATCCATGTTCAACCTGGCCAGTCCCGCCATAGATTTTGTATCCCTTGCCGGCAGCATGGGTGTACCTGGACGCGCAGTCACCAATTGCGAGGAGTTCGACAAGGCACTGGCAGAAAGTTTTTCACAAACTGGCCCCTTTTTGATTGAGGCAAAGCTGTAACTTTGCTGTAACTTTGTTTTTCGATATTGGGCTAAATTTGCACGACTCAGTGTATCAAGGATAAATCCGTATGCTGGATTATTGCAGCGACCTAATAACCGATGGATGGTATTGATAATATTGAGATTTCTGTAGGTTGAGGTATAGTAGCTTTACTTCTTTTAATGAGGAGATTGTGGCAGAAACCGCCGGCTGGAAGTCGTCGGGTTTCTTGTATTTGTTCTTTTTTTCGTTAACCAGCTCTCGTTAACCAGCTCTTGTTTACCAAGTTTTGTCTATTAGTTCTTGTTCTTTAGTGCCTGACAACTGATATTCATCTATGCTTCTAAACAATAGTATCCGGTCGTAACCGATAGAGTCGCGCGGATATCCTGAGAAAAGACACTTGACCGTCAAAACGCTGATATCAATGAAGTATTATTTTATGACGCGAAAGCAAGTCAGGTGCCCATCTCCGCTAAAATATACGATGGCTGCTTTGCGCCACCGACTTCTGATCCGCTCTCAGTTTTTCGATTCTCTCTTTATTCCGTTCAGT
>CAZAZB010000019.1:17865-19556 GCA_964489485.1 uncultured Pseudomonadales bacterium
TCAGTATTGCGATAAGTGTTGCGGCCATCCTTTTTCCAACTGTCCTCGTATCAGCACAACTTCACGAGACTGAACTTAGCAATAGCGTGGTTTCAATCCATGTTCATCGTGGTGAAATTGTAGAAATGCAGGGTTATGGTTATGTCATTCGGTCGACAGGCAACAGTGGATTAATCATTTCCGCTAGCCTGGATCTTCAGGAGTCAGATACGGTTACGGTGGTAGATCCTGGCTCAGGAGCTGAACTTGTCGCACAGATACAACGTAATGATTCTGAGATGAGGTACGCCATCTTGAAAGTTGTTGGTTTGCGTTCACCGCCGCTTGAGTTCAGTCGAGCGACACCTAAGACGGGTGACTTTGTCTGGTCGGTGTTAAAGTCGGAGAGTGGCGCGATTGAATTCTCCCGCGGCATACTGCGTACCCGATTTAAATCTTCTGCATCCTCCATTGAAATGTTCAGTCATTCTGCCACGTTTGAAGGTAATCGAGGTGGTTCTATTTTGTTAAATGAATGTGGGCAAATTATAGGGCTGAACCAGACCAGCACACCTGGGAGTGTTACCGGGCATGCGCTCAATCTACTGTCTCTTTCCCGTGTTGTTGATTCCTTGAATGTCAGTATCCAATTCGCGAAAGATGTTTGTTTGTCAGAGATAGCCCAGGCGCGTCAAAAAGCTGAATATGCGACCATCGAGGCGGGGAAAGCGAAGGAACAGGCTGTCAGGGCACAGGCCCTCGTTGCCTCTCTGCACGCCAGACTTGAAGCGTCAAGCGAGCGTAACCAGTCGCTACTACTGGAAACCCAACAGGCACAGAAGAAGGCAGAATCCGCGCTTGAAGCCGTGAAGCTTGCAGAGAAAAACGTTGAAAAAAACAGGATCGATCTGGAACAGAAAACAGCTAGCCTAAAAGCAGAAGCACTGGCGATGAAGAAGGTATACGACCAGGATAGGGTTGCATCAGATGAAAAGTTTGAGCGCACCATCAAGGCGCAAAATGATACCGCAGAAACGAGAGAGTACCTGTTGATGGGACTCCTCGCGCTCACACTATCCGTTGGATTGTTGATTACATTTGTCTTCAGACAACGCCGATCTCCAGAGCAAGCTACTACCGGCGATCTCCCTGTCCACCCTGCCATGTCGGAAGAACCAATGGGCTCAGAGACAACTCATCTGGGGGAACTTGTTCTTGATGGCCGAGATGAAGACGGCATTCGTTATCTACTCCGTATATCTGGAGACAAGATAAGCAAGGCAGATGGCATCATAATCGGTCGTAATCCCAAGGATTCGCCCTATATCATCAATCATGCTGATGTTTCCAGAAAACACGCCAGAGTGAAAGTGATGAAGAATCGGGTTTTTATTGAAGACCTGGGTTCGACCAATGGCACATCAGTCAACGGACAATCTATCGAAGATAAAGGACCTGTCTCCGTAGATACAGGAGATCAGATTATCATTGGTTCGGTTGTGATGAATCTCCGTGTTCTTTCTGCCTGACCTGGATCAGCTAGAAGGTTCACTAGATTGTTATTCCGTTCGTGCATCCGTTAAAATAGTCGTTCGAATCTACATAGCATTTTCCGCGAATCACAAAATGTCCTGCTAAACTTCACTGTTGCGATATCCCTTTGGTTAAAATCAGTTATCTGTATTCAGTTAAAAAGTTGTGAGCAACCATCC
>CAZAZB010000020.1:0-19468 GCA_964489485.1 uncultured Pseudomonadales bacterium
GTCTTTGCATTTTAGGACGCCAGTCTCCATCAACTGCGCTTCCGCGGCTAGCACCTTCTGCCGTACGGCATAAAAACCCATAATGTGATAGAAGCGAGAATTTTCCCGTAGCTTAATAAAGTATTTTGCTTTGTGGCGTAGAACCTGAATAATTTTTCCACGGAATCCTGTCAATTTTTCCAACGGCAATTGTGACAACCCATCCTCAATCTCGGCCTCAAGATCCATCCGCTGTTGGGCAACGAGTGCCTCGGAGGCCTCCGGATCTGAATCTACCAGTAGATAGTTTCGAACCATTGCCACCACGGGAGAAGGGTCTTCTTCCCAGCGAACAGAGTTGAGTTCAAATTCCTTGAGGGTCCGGTGTCCATGCTTTGCCAGGAACATGTCGAGTTGCGCCAGAAGAGCCGCACCATTTTCCTGCTCACGTATCCTGTTTAAGGCTTTGTCTGGCTCGGACTTTAGTAGAACATCAGCGACCTCAGGAGAACGCTTCACCGTTTTGGCGAGTTGCCAAATTTCTCGACCCATTTCAGTCGAAAGCACACCATCGCTTCCTGAACTGAGCAGGGAGGCAGCGTCAATTCGAAGTTCAGGTAGCCATCGTCGTAGAAGCTTCTTTAGCAACGCCAGCAGGAAAATGTAACGTGGCGCTGCTATATTCACCAACAACACCATATTGCCAATAGACTCAAAGAATCCGGTTTTCAGAAACAGCCTTTGAAGCGTTGCCGGAGCATTGATCTTAGGGTCATCAACAAATCGTCTATAACGGCTGCGAAACTTGTCCATAAAATCATCGGGCATCTTGCTGGTCCGCAGGTAGAGCACACCAAAAACCAAATAGAAAAAGTAAAGCAGAAAGGATAAGCCAAACATTCGCAAGATTGACAATTTCGGTTGGAAATTTTCCACCTCCCCAAGGTAAGCGAGCGTGGCAAGATCTTCGTCAGTGATTTTTAAGGGTACCAGAATCCTCGCAGCGGCAAGGTCCATATAGGCTCGGCCATAGATGATATTCATCATTGGGAAGACGCGCATAAGTAGATCTTGCGAAAGTGGCAGTAGGGGGTCTGTAAAGTTTTCCGCCATCGGCTTGAAGAGTACAAACTTACCATCAGGCACCTCTTCGTGGTTTCGCCCCAGAATGGTAATGGGACGTGATTGAAGTAGATAAAATCGGTTGCCTTCAAATGACCATTCAAGATCCTGGGGTCGGCCAAAATATTCCTCGGATCTCTTTGCCCAGTCGGTTACCAGCAGGATCTGTTCGAGACTCAGTGATTCCCGCCGCCTCTGTTGCGATGGAACTTCTTCAAGTCGGGAGACATCCTCACGATGCAAATATGCAGGCACCATAAACTTCTTGTCTGCAATGCGCGTGGAGATGAGTTTGAGTTCGTGTTTTTCAACGACATAGCGGTCTGGTGAAACCCGACCATCCACGATGGCAGCCCCCATGCCCCAACTCGACTCCGTGACAACAATATCGTCATCGCCTGTCATAGGGTCAGCTGTAAAGGTGACACCAGAGATATCAGATCTCACCATTTCCTGTACCACGACAGCCATCTTCACATCCTGATGTTCAATACCCTGGCTTTGTCGATAGGAAAATGCGGCATCAGACCAGAGGGAGGCCCAACATTTTTTGATCATGATGGACAGGTTTTTCGTATCCACGTAGTAGTAGGTATCGTGTTGACCTGCAAAACTGGCATCGCCCATGTCTTCTGCGGTAGCCGAGGATCGAACGGCATATACCCATTCGTCTGCTTTTTGCGCGGCCAGAATATTGTGTTGTGATCGAATGGCTTCTTCGAGTTCACGTGGCAGAGTCTTGGCGACGATCTTGTAACGGACTGTTGCGCAGAGAGCAGAAATATCTTCTATTTCCTGACCTGCCGTTGGCAGACCGAGATCCTTGACGAATGCTTGATAGACCTGTGCCGTAATCACAAAGCCAGGTGGTACCGGGAAGCCCTGATTGATCAACTCACCAAGGTTCGCACCCTTACCTCCGGCGAGATGTACATCTTCCTTGTGGATATCAGATAAGCTAATGACCGAAGGGCTTTCGGCTTGTCCATTTTCAGAGGACACTGGCAATCACCATGATTCGACTAGAGTGCAATGCCTAGGATAACAAAGCGCCGGGGGAAACATGGAAGTTATTACTAACCTTATTGCAGATACCCTCTTAAACGAATACGGTATGCGGCTTCCAATACAACGATCCCAAGGGATCAGAAGGTAAGAAATGTTTCAGGGTCTGAAGTTTGAACCGATAAAACTACCCTCATCCGGGGATAAACTTCGTGAGGAAGTCCGGTCTTTTCTCATCGACAACATCGATGCGGATCAGCTGCCAGATTCCGATTTCAACACCGGTTCATCCGCACAGTTTAGCCAGTTATTGGCAAAACAGGGATGGGTTGGCATGACCTGGCCCAGGGTTTATGGTGGTAGTGAAAGATCCTTTCTCGAGCGTTATATCGTAACGGAAGAATTGCTCGCGGCCGGTGCTCCTGTCGGTGCCCACTGGATAGCTGACCGGCAGAGTGGCCCGCTGCTGTTAAAGTTTGGAACCGAAGAACAAAAGCAACGATTTTTACCTGCCATCACCCGAGGGGAATGTTTTTTCTCCATCGGTATGAGCGAACCAGACTCTGGTTCGGATCTGGCCTCTATCAGAACCAGGGCAAAGAAAGTTGATGGGGGATGGTGTCTAAATGGAAGCAAAATCTGGACCAGCGGCGCGCACATGAATCACTATATGGTGACTCTCGTAAGAACAGAGGCTCCCAGTGACAACCGTCATGCAGGCATGAGCCAGTTTATTGTGGATCTTGGTGACCAGAATGTCACCATCCGTGGCATTAAAAATCTATCTGGCGATCTGGATTTTAATCAGGTGTTTTTTGATGATGTTTTCATTCCTGACAATATGGTTGTGGGTCAACCCGGTAATGGCTGGGAACAGGTGATGAGTGAATTGGGATACGAGCGAAGTGGACCGGAAAGGTTCCTTAGCGCCTTCCGTGTTCTGGTTGAATTCATCAGAGAACTTGAGGGTGATGCGAAATCAGAACAGCTCGCACTGGTCGGTAAGTTGACGGCCCATCTGATAACGCTACGGAGAATGTCAATTTCAGTGGCTGGTATGCTCGAAGCAGGCAAACTTCCGTTGACAGAAGCAGCACTAATCAAGGATCTGGGCAATAGCTACGAGCGAATGGTGCCTGAGCTTATTCGAATGCAGGCTGAAGATGCAATGAGCCCACGATTCGTTGATACGCTGAATCAATGTATTTTGCATGCTCCGTCATTTACCTTGCGTGGTGGAACCCGTGAGATCTTACGCGGCGTGATCGCGCGCGGGCTGGGATTGCGTTGATGGCTGGCAGGGCAGTGAAGACAGTAGAGTGTCCAGGGCGATAAAAAAATCAGGAAGGGAACGAAACAATATGAACGAACAACAACAACTTATTGTTGAAACAACAACGCGTGTTCTCAATGACCTGTGTTTACCCTCTACGGCGGACGATGCTGAGTCCGGTGTTTTCGCGGCTGCTTTATGGCAAACACTCGATGAAACGGGACTAACACTTGCTGGTATTTCCGAGGAGGTCGGTGGCGCCGGTGGCGGCATACAGGATGCGTTGTTAATCATTCGGGAAGCCGGCAAGTTTTCTGCGCCCATTCCGCTTGCAGAAAATTTTATGGCGGCCTGGTTAATCTCTCATGCCAAAGCAGACCATCTACTGGACAAGAGTGTGGATATCAAGGTACTGGATGGCCCTGTGACCATAGCCCAGGGCGAGTTCGACATCGATGGTCGGGGAAAGCTAAGAGGCGTCGCCAATCAGGTTGCATTTGCGCGTTGGTCAAACAGTCTTTTATTGACGGCGACGCGGGAGGGTGAACGCGTGTTATGTCTTATTCCCATGGAAGGGGTCAAGGTGGAGCCATTGAACAATATGGCGGGTGAACCCAGGGACAGGGTCGTCATAGACACTGCGATGGATGCGTTTCTGGTGCTTGAAACCATGCCTGATATTGACAATAGAATTCGAATGTTAGGTGCACTCACAAGATCCGTAATGATGGCTGGTGCATTGGAATCGGTACTTGAACTGTCAGTTCAGTATGCGCTGGAGAGACAACAGTTCGGCAGACCAATCGCGAGGTTCCAGGCGGTACAACAGCAGTTGGCCATTGTTGCGGGTGAAGTCGCGGCATCCATCAGGGCGGCCGATGCCGTGATCGAGTCAGCGGGTTCAATGGAAGAACTGGAAATCGCAGTAGCAAAATCTCGAATTGGAGATGCAGTGGGCATCAGTACGGATATTGCGCACCAGGTTCACGGTGCCATGGGCTACACAATGGAGCATGTGTTGAATCATCGCACCCGCCGTTTGTGGTGTTGGCGAGATGAATATGGCAATGAGCGATATTGGCAACAGATACTCGGTGCGCGAGTTGTCCAGGGTGGCGCAGATAACCTGTGGCAGATGATGACCTCACAAACCTGATAGACACGCCACACTCATGCCTTTATCACCGTTCTTTTGTTACCGTTCTTTGTCACAGCCCTTTGTTACAGCTTTTGTCACAGCTCTGGTCGCGCTTGCTCCTGCTCCTGGGTGACTAGCTGATAACCCGTGTCGAGGGATGGCTCACCTGCACAGGTCACCTTTCCTACATCAATTAACCTCGCCATCGCTGCGAGTACTGAGTGTGCAGCAGCACCGAACATTCTAGGGTCTGTCTCTGTATACATGACCGGGACCATATCAGGTATCTGTGAAATGCCTTTACCAAGACAATCAAGAATCTGCTCTTCTCGAGCAACACGATGGTCAATGAAGGACTGCACATAGGTTTTGACATCCTTGATACAGGTACCGTGAGTGGGCCAGTAAATGTCATCATCTCGGTCGAGCAGTAGTTTTAAGCTTTCTATGTATTCAGTCATGTTGCCATCGGGTGGGCCAATCACACTCGTGGACCAGCCCATGACGTGGTCACCGGTAAATAGCGCCTTTTCTTCAGGCAGCGCAAAGCAAAGATGATTCGAGGTATGACCTGGCGTGTATACGGCTTCAAGTGTCCAATCATTGCCACTGACGCTATCACCATGGCGAAGAATATTATCGGGGACGAAGTCCATGTCGCCACCTTCTTCTACCGGCGTACCTTTTTCGATTCTTCCGGCCCCATGAACACCATAACCATAGGTCTCTGTGCCCCAATACGTCTTTAGGGGTGCAGCGGCGGGAGAGTGGTCTAGATGGGTGTGGGTAATTAAAATGTGCGTCACCGTCTCTCCAGCGAGCGTTTCCTTAAGTGCCTCGATATGTTCATCGACCATGGGCCCCGGATCAATGACAGCGACGTCACCATTGCCAATGACGTAGGTACCTGTACCCTGGAAAGTGAAGCCGCTTGGGTTTCTGGCCGTTACTCGTCGAATCAGGGGTGTTAGCCGTTCGAGCTTTGTATATTCGAAATTGTATTTAAATGTAAATGGTATTCTGGTTGCCATCTTTATTCCTGAAGCTAAGAATTCAAACGATGCGCTCGTAGAGTTCGATCTAAAAGCGCTAGTTGACAGAATGATGCCACAACTACTTATTTACAAGGCTTGAATTCAGCAAGAGTGACCTTCGTGAGAGGATGATGGTGGTGTTTTGCTTCCCGTGAAGAATCCATTAATGCAGTTTCGCCACTTGATCGGACATATAACCTCCCTGTCAGGTTGATCGGTTGTGGCATCTTTAGAGTGTGTTAGGATTTTTAAGCTGATATTTGCCACAATCTGGGTCAAAATAACACAGGCAATGGATAATCCGTATGGGGCTGCCTGCATAATAAAGAGAGGAGGATGACATGTCGCCTGAGGGTGCGTCATTTCAAAGGCTGATAGACATAGGAATTGCTCTGTCTGCCGAGAAAGACACAAATAGTTTGATGGAGAAGATTCTTCTTGAAGCGAAGGATATGGGCAATGCCGATGGCGGTACCCTTTATATTCGTACTCAGGATGATGAATTGAAGTTCGAGATCGTCAGAACAGACTCTCTCGGCATCGCTCAGGGTGGGACAACGGGTGTGGAAGTCACATTGCCACCGGTCAAAATGTTTGCCGAGGACGAAACACCTAATACCAAGAACATCGTTAGTTTTTCTGCCATTTCAGGCGAGACAATCAATATTGAGGATGCTTACGATTCTGAGTCATTTGATTTTACTGGTACCAAAAAGTTTGACAAAGGGACGGGCTATCGCTCGAAATCCCTTCTAACCGTTCCGCTCAAAAATAATTCTGACACCGTGATTGGTGTCTTGCAGTTGTTGAATTCGAGAGACGATAGCTCAGGTGAAATTGTCGCTTTTTCGCAGGATGTCCAACCACTGATTGAAGCGCTTGCCTCCCAGGCGGCCGTCGCCCTGGAAAATGCAAATCTGATCCTTGCACAGAAGAACCTCATGGACTCTTTTATTGAGTTGATGGCAAGTGCGGTGGATGCGAAGTCTCCTTACACGGGAGGCCATTGTCAACGAGTACCAGAGCTAACAGAAATGTTAACCCGCGCAGTCTGCGATATTGATGAAGGAAAGTTCGCCGACTTCGATCTTGACGAAGAAGAGTGGTATGAATTGCATATTGGTGCATGGCTACACGATTGCGGCAAGGTGACTACGCCGGAATATGTGGTCGACAAGGCAACCAAGCTTGAAACGATTACCGATCGCATACATGAAATTCGAACCCGCTTTGAAGTGGTGAAGAGAGAGGCGGTGATTACTTGTCAGGACAAGATAATTGCCGGGGGTGATGCGAAAACTTTGCGTGCTGAGTTGGCTACCAAACTCTCCCAGATTGACGATGATTACTATTTTGTTGCCGAATGTAATGTCGGCGGCGAGTTTATGGCGCCTGAGCTTATTGAGCGCGTAGAGAAAATTGCCAGGACCACATGGACTCGAACCCTCGATGATCGAGTCGGTATAGCACGCGAAGAGTTGGATAGAAAAGAGAAGATGGCCCTCGTCACCTTGCCCTGTGAGGAGCCTTTACTTGCCGATAGAGAAGATCATATTTTCGAACATGATGCGCTGGTTCATTCCGCAGACCCGAATAATCCTTATGGATTCAAGATTGAAGTGCCCGAGTACAAATTTAACAAGGGTGAAGTTTACAACTTGTCCATCGAGCGAGGCACGCTGACAAAAGAAGAAAGATTCAAGATCAATGATCATATTGTGCAGACAATTGTCATGCTTGAGAGTTTGCCGTTCCCTAAACATCTGGAAAAAGTGCCGGAGATAGCCGGGGGTCATCATGAGAAGATGGATGGCACCGGATACCCAAAATGCCTGGAAGGGAAAGATCTTGGGGTCCCGGCCAGAATTATGGCAATAGCAGATGTTTTTGAAGCGCTGACGGCGGTAGATAGGCCTTATAAGTTGCCGAAGACGTTGAGTGCCAGCATCAAGATCATGTCATTTATGGTGAAAGATGCCCATCTGGACGGAGATCTGTTTCGGCTGTTTTTGGAATCGGGTGTTTATATGGATTATGCCAACCGGTTTCTCGATCCCAGCCAGATTGATGATGTTTGTATTCAGGACTACTTTTAACAGACGGTTTATGTGCGCGGTTCTCAGATTCAGCCTTCGATAAGAACCTGTACATGTGCCTCAACGCAGCTCGCCAGGGCGTCAACATTGTACCCACCTTCCATGGTCGACAAAATGCGCCCCTCTGCATAGGTATTGGCGATATCAACAATCAATCTGGTTACCCAGGTGTAGTCTGATTCTTGCAGTGAAAGTTCACCTAAAGGATCATCCTGGTGAGCGTCGAAACCCGCGGAGATTAAAACGAAGTCCGGTTGATGGGCATGAAGCGCGGTTAGCCATTCTTTTTCAATCCGTTTTCGAAATTCTAATCCGCCCGTGCCAGCCGATAGCGGTGTGGAAATGATGTGCTCATTGCTAAAGTCAAGAAACCGAAAGGGATAGAAATTATCCTGAAAACTCGAACAGACCAACACTTCTTTCCGGTCCTTAAAGATATCCACAGTACCGTTGCAATGGTGAACATCAAAATCCAGGATCGCGACCCGCTTAATTCGGGGGTCTAACAAAGCAGTTTCCGCGGCGATAGCGACATTGTTAAACAGGCAAAAACCCATCACCTCGGCAATTTCAGCATGATGGCCGGGCGGGCGAATAGCACAGAATGCCCGCGTTTGGTCACCGCGCAGAATGGCCTGCACAGCCATTTGATTTGCTCCTGCTGCAAGCCGGGCAGCACGCAGGCTTCCCTCACTCATATAAGTATCAGTTTCGATTTTGTGCGATCCACTGGCAGGTTCACCCTGGCTGACCCGCTTGATAAGCACGCTGTTGTGTACACGCTCAACCTCTGTAAGGTCAATTTCCTGAGCAACGATGCGCTTCAGGTCATTGGCCAGACCGCTGGCATTGAGTCTGTCCATGACGGCTATTAACCGTTCTGGTCTCTCGGGGTGTCGCGGCATCTGATGCTTGGTACAATCGGGATGCGTATATAAAGCGGTTGTCATTCCGGAGGTCCTGTAGTTTCTACAGCCGACAGAATGCCACATGTCATTGTGAAAGGGTGAAATGAACGACTTAAGAGACTACTTTGATCGTAACGAAGATAAGTTAATCCATAAGTGGACCCATTATTTCGATATTTATGATCGTTATTTTTCAAAGTTTCGCGGCACCGATGTGCATATTCTGGAGATTGGTATTTCCCAGGGTGGGTCCCTGCAAATGTGGAAGGATTATTTTGGCCCCGAGGCTACTATCTACGGTGTCGATGTTAATCCTGATTGCAAGGCTCTTGAAGAACGGCAGGTGAAAATATTTGTTGGTGACCAGGGTGATCGTAAGTTCCTGTCATCACTCAGGGAGTCCATTCCTCGTATTGATATTCTGCTTGATGATGGCGGGCACACCATGCTTCAACAGATCAGAACCTTCGAGGAACTGTTCCCGGCGATTAGCGACGATGGCGTTTATCTGTGTGAAGATCTGCACACATCCTACTGGAAGAAATTCGGAGGCGGATATCATCGCAAGGGTACTTTTATCGAATATGCGAAAAACTTTATCGATGATATTAATGCCTGGCATTCAAGAGAGGGAAATTTCAAGGTTAATGGCATTACCCGGTCCGCCTATGGCGTACATTTCTATGACAGCATCGTTGTTATTGAAAAGAAAAAGATGGAACCACCACAACATGAAAAATCCGGGCATCACACCATTGCGAAACACACCAGAAAGCGGGGCTTCTGGCGGCGTCTTGAAATGCGCTTGCGGGCGCGACGAAAGAACAGGTAAATTTTGAAATGCAGATTAGGGGTTAGATAAGAATTGCACTTGTTTAAGAGCAATCTCTGAATGAGAGCCGCGGAACCATGGGTATGTCGACCTGATATTAAACCTTGACTAAATCTCACGCTGAATAATCACCGATTTATGATCTTTCACCAGGTCGAAACAGGTTTCGAATAGATCGAGATAGGAGCTCTGTCTCACCGGTATTTCATTAATGGTTTCGATCTCGATTTTTTTCATGGGATTGAAAGAACGATAAAGCAAATGGCGAAGAACGCCCAGATACTCGGGTAACTTGTCGTGCTCTGGCGACACGTGAATCGTCAATGCCTTACCTTTGCGCGCAGAGACAATAACCAGTTCCGCGCCATGGTAGACAAGATGATTCGAATTGACCCGGCGGGGAAGCTTGTTTCCAAATCCGGCAAGTCCGAAACCGCAGGGTGAAATTGGATCAACCGCGTTGATCCAGAAGATGGCATCGGGCAGGGTCTGACTTGCCGGGGAAGATTGTTGTAGCATTCGATAAGCAATGGGCGATATAAATTGCGGCCCCGGAATGTCTTTAAAGAAGTAGCCGGACAGGATTTCACCGGAGAGTTCCATCAACCGGAGGGATCGAAAAAGTGTCGCCCAGCGTAGTACAGGGAGTTCCCGGTTCACCAGTTCCCGGAAGATAATCCCATATCGGTCAATCAGGATTCTCACCCGATCCTTGTTGAGTTCTTCTTTTTCCAGCAGGTCATCATCTGCCAGTGGCCTCGCCTGGACCCTATACCAGTTCCCGCTGAATGGAATCGAACCCTTCCAACGATTGAACCCGCCACGCCTCACTTTTCGGTCTGACGCCACCGTTAATGCAGCTGCTTGCGGAATCTGGAATTTATTTTCAATACCGGTGCGCAGTGCCATCATGGAATCGTTGGTCATTTTGGACTGCCAGACTTCGTGCCAGAGATCCTCTGCAAGGCTTGATGCAGACCGGCCCGTATGATCCAGCAAGGCAGCAAAATCATATTTCCCAGTGTCTCGCGGTAGTAGACGTTCGTTGCTGACTGCAGTTTCTAGATCAACACCATCAACACCAGACTCATGACTGATACCAAGCAGGTCTTCGTCCTCTTTAAAGCAGAAGTTCACCTGCCTTTCCCCCTGCCCGATCCATTGAATTTGTCCCTGCTGCATGATCTGGTCCAGCATTCTGGTGTCGTACTGGTTAATCCGTGCGGGCAGTATGTCTGTCTCCCAATATTCTGCATTCGTGTTGTAGCATCTAAGTCGTTCAAGGAGCTGATGCAGTTGCTCCTGGGTATCGGTGCTGGTGAAGCGGGTCTGCCATTGGTATAGAAATGGCGTTAAATCTGTTAGGGCAATGGGATCAAAGGAAACCTGTGATTCGCGCCTTAGCAGGCTCAGCAGAAAGGTGTAATTTCGTGTGTTGCACCAATAGGTTTTCTCATCGTCCTGCAGAAGCTTGCCAGAGACTAAACTACTTTCTTCCTCCAACTGATTGAGAACCGGCAGGATTCTTATGGCGGGCATCCCAAGCACAGCAACTATTTTGTCCAGGCAGACAGGTCCGTAGTGCTGTAACCAATTTCCCAGCAAAATGGTAAAGCTACTTTCGTCTTCATCGGTTTCTCCCAGAAACGATGACTCAATGCGCGCCAGATCTTCCAGCGCGACAACCAATCCATTCCCTTGTTGAAGAATCGCTGTTTTGGCGTCCTGCTTTCTGGCACCGATCTCATTGGAACCCATGCTGCTGGAATCAATCTTTGTAGAACCAGTCCTCGTCGAAACAATTCCTGTTGAAGCAATTTTCTTGAAGGCAAAGTCACTCAAATCAAGTAACTGTTGCCATTCTGCAACCGGGATAAACGATCGCTCCTTCAACCATTCGACCAGTTCAATGTCGTTTTCTGGCGCATAGCCCGGCACTAGCCTGTGCTGTTTCTGCTCAAAATCCTGTACCAGCGCAAGCGGTAAAACCGGTCTGAGACCGGGTGTGTAAGCTACCTCTTCGAGAAGGCTCTGTTTTAAATTGGACGTTTTGGATGACTTGGGCTGGTCATCCATATACATGTAGGTATTGATCTGCCCCCAGGCGACTGACTGTGCAAAGGGGCTTGGGGTTGCCGTCACAACTTCAGTGATTGTGATCTGGTTGTTTTCGATTTCTGTCAGTAACATCTTGAGATTAGGAAGATCGAATTCGTCCTGTAAACAACTGCGCCAGGTTTCCAGTAAAATGGGAAAGTCTCCGTATTTCAGCACAGCATCCATCAGCTTCTGTGATTGCAGACGACTCATCCAGAGCGGCTTGCGCTCGTTGAATTTCCCTTTTGACAGGAGCAGTGCGCGGCCAGCATTTTCACGAAAACGGGCACCGAAAAATCCGGACCCTTCGAGCCTTGAGCGAAGCAAGTCTTCCAACCTGCCTACAGGCACAAGCTGCAACAATTCAGATGTCCCGATCTCATGGGGCAGTTGCAACACAAGAGATTCGTTACTGACAAAAACCTCTGGTTGTTCTCCAAAGGCTTCTTGCCAACCTGCTTCCAATGCCATTGCCAGAGGTCGATTCACCATGGCACCCCAACCTGTGTGAAGCACAATCTGATGTCCGCTGGCGCGTCCCGGTGCTGACTTTACCTGTTCAACCAGAAGGTGATGTCGGTGGGGAAGGTCTGCACCACAGTGTTCTTTCTGCCGCTTGAGATAGGAAATAATCTCATCTGCGACAGATGGCTCTACCCGATGATCTGCTATCAGGTCTGCAGCGTATTCAGTGCGATCAACATTCGTATTAGCCTGTTCCAGAAAGTTTCCCACGCGCTCGGCATAATGGAAGTTGCGGTTCAATGCTTCGGACTTCCAGAAGGGCGGAGCGATTGCAGCGGACTTTGCAGGGCCGACGATCACGTCATTGTGTGTTATTTTCTTTACTTGCCAGTTTTGGGTACCAAATGCGAATATCTTGCCGACATTTGCCTCCCAGACAAACTCTTCGTCCAGTTCACCAATACGGGCATTGCTGTCCTCGTGGCGTAGTTGGAAATAGCCTCTGTCCGGGATAACGCCCCCTGACAAATAGAGGGAGAGAAGGGCACCCTTCTTTGCTTCGATGGTATTTTCAAGTCGGTCAATGATCACTCTCGGCCTGAGTTCACGAATGTGATTGTCTGCATAACGCCCGGCAAGCATATTGAGCACCAGGTCGAATTGTTGCCGGGTAAGAGCGTTGTAGGCTGTCGGTCGTTTCAGTTCCAGGAATAGCTCATCAATATCCCAACTCGCCGTACCGGTCATGGAAATAATAATCTGCGCAAGTACATCGAGTGGACAATAGATGGGCTTGACGGGTTCAATATCCCTGTCCAGAACCGCGCGACTAAGAACAGCCGCCTCGATAAAGTCATGGGGATCGGTTGGATAGATGGTGCCGCGACTTACCTCGCCGACGCCATGACCCGCCCGGCCAATTCTTTGCACCGATGAAGAGATAGATCCGGGTGATTGCACCAGGATGACCTCATCCAGGTCACCAATATCAATGCCCATTTCCAGTGTACTGGTGGCAACAATAGCGGATAGGGTTCCATCCTTCAGGCGTTGTTCAACATCGTTACGGATATCCCGGGAGAGAGAACCGTGGTGCGCGTAGGCAATGGTCTTTCCAGCGACTAGATTAATTTTGTAGGTGAGTTTTTCACAAATTGCCCGACTGTTAACAAATAGAAGAGTTGATTTGTTTTGCCCGATCCTCTCGACGAAATCCTCGGCAAGGAAATCCCATATTTTTTCATCGGCGCCCCGGTTTGCTGCCTGCTCGGGATAACGCACAGATATCTTGTATTTTTTTGTCGCATTGGATGCAAGTATTGAAATTTTGCGGGGCTCGTACTCACTACCTTGACGCTCGTACCCTGCAACGAGTTTGGCAATCTGATCCATTGGGTTAATGGTCGCGGATAGGGCGATCCGCTGGAACTCGCCAGAATAGGCAACCAATCGTTCTACTGCCGACATCAGGTAGACGCCCCGCTTCGAGTCAACAACACCATGTATCTCATCGAGAATCACAGTCTCAATGTTCATTAACATAGACTGTCCACCCCGTGATGAAAGCAGCAGGTTCAGACTTTCCGGTGTGGTAATCAGAATTTCCGGCGGGTGGCGCTGCATCTTGCGGCGTGTTGTTGAATCTGTATCACCGCTGCGGGTTTGCACTCGGATAGTTGGAAAGGGGGTATTCGCTTCTTCAAAATGGTGCTGAAGCTGGGAAAGCGGTGTGATCAGGTTTCGTTGAATGTCATTGTTAAGTGCTTTTAACGGGCTAACATACAGAACCCTGGTTGTGCCCGGTTGCAGGTCTCCGCTGATAAAACAATTGATGCTCCAGAGAAATGCCGTGAGCGTCTTGCCAGAACCGGTAGGCGCGGTAATAAGCAGGTTGTCACCAGCTGCGATTCTGGGCCATGCCTGGGCCTGAATATCCGTCGGTGCGTCGAATTGCGCATCGAACCATTGTTGGACGAGAGGGTGAAAATCAACACTGACCATGAAGGGAGTCTATCATTAGACCCGTGAATCGTTAATCGTGTAGGATGACCGGATATCGTTCTGAGTTAGAATCAGGAATAGACATTCTGAAAGGGAGACAGACAATGGATCAGGCATCATTTCGGGCAGAGGCACGACAGTTTATCGATGAGAATTGCCCGGCAAGCATGCGCAACCGCACCATGCATTTCGAAAATGCCTTTGCAGTCTACAATACTGATGATGCAAGACAGTGGTTGAAGGTCATGGCCGATAGGGGTTGGACCGCACCCACATGGCCAACAGAATATGGTGGCGGCGGACTCGATTTCGAAGAGAATCGAATTCTGCAGGAAGAAATGGCATCCTTAAAAGCATTACCGCCATCTGCCGGGATGGGGCTCGCGATGATCGGGCCCACGCTGCTGGAATTCGGCACAGAAGAGCAGCGACAACGGCATCTACCCAAAATCATTTCTGGCGAAGTCCGCTGGTGTCAGGGCTACAGTGAACCCGGATCCGGATCTGACCTCGCCAGTCTTCAAACAAAAGCCGTTCTGGAAGGTGATCATTTTGTTATCAACGGACAGAAGATATGGACCTCTGGGGCTCAACATGCCCAGTGGATGTTTGCCCTGGTACGTACCGATCCGAATGCCGCCAAGCACGATGGTATTAGCTTTGTCCTGTTGGAAATGGATCAGCCCGGCGTCACCATCAAACCCATCCGGTTGATATCAGGTTCGTCCCCCTTCTGCGAAACATTTTTTGATAATGCACATGCACGACGAGATGACCTGGTGGGCGAATTGAACAAAGGCTGGACTGTTGGCAAGCGACTCTTGCAGTACGAGCGATCCGCGTCCTCTGCAAGAACCAAAAAGAAAGCCAAATCGATCAATGCCTACGCCCGCATTGCCAAACAATACCTGGGTGAGATTGATGGCAAGGTGGCTGACGCAACTGCCAGGGACAAGATTACTCAGCAGACAATGACGGAAAAGTCGCTCAAGTTGACGATCGAACGTGTCACCGAGGAAGCGAGGTCTGGTAAGGCGCCCGGTGCAACGACATCCATTTTCAAGCTGGTGGGCTCGACCTTGTCCAAGGAGGGTTCACAGTTAAAATCATCTCTCCGGGGTACGCAGGGCCTTGGCTGGGAAGGCGCAGGGTTTGATCAGGACGAACTGACCGCAACAGAAGACTGGCTGCGAGACCGGGCGGTGACCATCTATGGCGGCACCAATGAAGTGCAGATGAATATCATCAGCAAGCGGGTATTGGGTCTTCCAGATTAGAGTAAGACCACCTGTCTGATGTGTGAACAAGGAGCAACTGTCCCATGAAACTCTATACATGAAACTCTATACATGAAACTCTACATGAGCGGAAATTCCCCCTACGCACGTCGGGCGAGGATTACCATCAGAGAAGCTGGATTGCTTGACCGGGTCGAAGAAATTGCCATTTCAGGATTCGATGAATTGCTGGCTCTGGGTCCCGGTGCAAAGATTCCGATATTGGTGACGGATTCGGGTGCGTCCTTGAGTGAATCAATCGTTGTGACACGTTATCTGAATGATCTCTCCGGCGGTGGCTTGCTACCGTCCATTGAAGGTGGCCTGGAAGCGTGCCTGGCAACTGAATCCATCGCCTGCATACTGATGGATTCCATCTTTGTTCGCTCCATGGAAAAAAATTATAGGGAAGAAAGCAAACGTTCAGATGTTGTCCTGAAAAAGGAAGCTGCACGTTGCAAACGGTGTTACGACGCGCTGGAAGCCTTGATTGGTAAACAGGAAAGCCAAACCACTGGCGAACCGGCAGTAACACTCGCCTCGATTGCTGTCATCAGTGCCCTTGGTTACGCCAATTGGAGAGCGCCTGAAGATGACTGGCAGTCTGCTCGCCCGCAACTCACCGGTTACTTCAATCAACTGATGGCGCGACCTGCTTTTGCAGAGACAGCACCTGGTTATTAATAGCTATCATCTTTTTGAACTAGAAATCGAACTTGTTAGGGTCGAATCAGCAGGCGCCTGTTCTGCCGCGACTAGCGCCAGGGACGGACGCGGGACCCCGGCCATGGATGGCCGGAGGAGTGGAAGAGCGGGCGCCTGCTGATTCGACCCGGGGCAATGCAGTGTTCACTTCTATTGGATATGGTGCGTTAGAATGGGGCCAGTGTTTCATATCCTGTTTCATATGATGTTTCCATATAATGATTAACAAGGAATCAAAGGATGGCAAAAGTATTACTGCTATTGGTGTTCACCTTCGGCAGCCAATGGTTACATGCCTCTAACAATAATCGGCAGGGTAGATTGAATTCACATTTTAATATCATTGAAGCGACTGTTGACACTGTTCACAAGGCACTCGCAGCAGGGGAAATTACCTGCGAACAACTCACGCGGGAATACATCCTTAGAATCCAGCAGTTAGATCAGTCCACTGGCCTAAATAGTATCATCATGATCAATCCTGAAGCACTGCTTCAGGCAAGAGATCTTGATGCCGAATTTGCCCGTACCAGCAAACGAAAGTCGTTCAAGCAAAAACTGGCCCTGCTCAAACCCCTTCACTGCGTCCCTCTTATTGTAAAGGATAACTACAATACCGCAGGTCTGCAGACGACAGCTGGGTCGAGCGCCATGGCGGGTTTTATACCAGAACGCGATGCAACGATGGTGGCGCAGTTGAAACAGGCCGGGGCGCTGGTCCTTGCAAAATCTAATATGGCTGAATGGGCATTTAGTCCACGAGTAACCATCAGTTCAATTTCTGGTGAAACGCGAAACCCCTATGACCTTCGCCATGTTCCGGCAGGCTCGAGTGGCGGGACCGCGGCGGCAGTTGCAGCCAACCTGGGGTTAATTGGACTGGGTACAGATACAGGTAACTCCATTCGTGGCCCATCATCACACAATGCGCTCGTTGGGATTCGGTCTACACTGGGACTAACGAGCAGGGCGGGTATCGTTCCACTCTACTTTAGAAATGATGTCGGCGGACCCATGGCAAGAACCGTGACGGACGCAGTGCGAATCCTGCAGGTGATTTCCGGTCCTGACAAGCGCGATAGCATGACAGCATATTCAAGGGGTAAGGTTCCCGCAGATCTGCTCGGGTCACTCAAGAAGGATTCGCTTAAGGGGGTTCGGATCGGTGTCATGCGCCAACTCAGTGAACGCGATCACGATGAAGATATTCACAAACTATTTGAAGCGTCGCTGAATGCCATGAAAGCGCAGGGCGCTATCATCGTCGATCCTGTGGATGTACCAGACTTCGATGAGCTAAGCCAGAATCACTGGTGCAGAATGTTCAAGCATGACCTAAATGAATTCCTCCAAGAAAACGAGAAGCGTGTGCCCGTCCATAGTCTTGAAGACGTTATTGCGACAGGCAAATACTCAAGTTATATTGCCGAGGATCTGGCCGGTATGCAGGCGGTAGGCGATCCAACAAACGGTGGTAAGAAATGCCAGGACCAGATGCATGATCCACGTCGCATTGCGTTCCGGGAAGCCGTTGTAAAGGCGATGGACGAAGCCGGTGTGACGGCACTGGTCTATCCCAGCTGGAATTTCCCGCCAGGTCGGGTTGGACACCCGGAAGACTACCGTGGTGACAACAACCAGGTGATTGCACCTCACACCGGACTACCGGCAGTCACTGTGCCCATGGGTACTGTCGGCAGCCTACCCGTCGGGTTACAATTTTTAGGTCGCCTTTTCTCAGAAGGAGACATATTACCGCTGGTCTACGCGTACGAACAGGCAACCCAGCATCGAAAGCCGCCAGCAAAATTTAGTCATTAACAGGATGAAGTCACTGCTCTTTTCGACATTGCCTTCAACATTGCCTTCGACATTTTTTTCGGCCTTGCTTTTGTGTCTGGTGTCTTCCCTTGTCTGCGCGGATGCCGTTGATTATGAGAATCAATCCATTACCATCGCGTTGACCCAGGAGCCACCTAATCTCAGTTCCCTGATGACGACCGACCTGCTCAGTGCGTTCATTCTCAATCATGTCAATGAGGGTTTGTTGCGTTACGATCGCCGGGGTCGTCTGGTGCCGGGTGTTGCTGCGTCCTGGGAGGTGAGCAGTGACAGGATTGTATTCAAGCTTCGATCCGATGCGAAATGGTCTAATGGACGCCAGGTGACGGCGCATGACTTCGTTTTTGCCTGGCGAAAAATCAGTGACCCTCAAATGGCGGCGCCATTTGCAGCGATCATGCACCCTCTTAAAAATGCAGAGAAGATTCAGAATGGTGAGCTACCCGTTGATGCGCTGGGTGCCAGGGCAATTGATAATCTTACATTAGAGGTCGCCCTCGAACGAGCCTGTGGCTACTGTTTGAGCTTGATGACCCACTCAACTTTTTTTCCGGTAAACGAAAAATTTTATCTGGCACAGGGAAGTAAATATGCTGCCGAGGCCAATCACCTGTTGGCCAATGGCCCCTTTGTTCTCACCGACTGGATACATGGCTCTTCACTGCGCATGAAGAAGAATCCAGGTTATTGGAATGCCGGGGCGATACATTTGAATGAAATCAATGCCGCCTATATCACCGCAGACAATCGTACACGATTGAATCTCTTCAGGGATGGTAGCATTGCCTTAGCGCGACTCGGCGCGGAAACTGTTCGTGACGCTTCCAGCCAGGGACTTAGATTACGAACATTTGCAACCGGCGGTATCGCCTATCTCTGGTTCAATCATAATGACCAGGCAGTGACATCAGAACTGAAAATTCGGCGGGCAATTCAATTGGTATTTGATACTGATTTGTTTGTGAACAAGGTCATCGCGATCCCGGGCTATAAGCCAGTGCATTCCTTTTTCCCCTCATGGTTAAATGGTGTTGAGGGAAAATTCGCCAGTGAATACCCCGCGATGGTAGTCGAACCAAATCTGGCAGAGGCAATAAGATTGGTCGACGAGGTCAAGAGCGAGAGAGGTGTAGGCACGCTGCCAGAAATGACCTTGTTGACGGTGACATCGCCAACAGGTGCCAAGATTGCTGAGTATTTCCAGGGATTGTTAAAACAGAAGCTCCAGCTTGATATCAAGGTAGATCAGCAAACTTTTAAACAGTATCTGATGAAAATTAAACGGGGTAAGTTTGACCTGGCATTATCAAGTTGGTATCCGGATTTTGATGATATCGTCACCTACGCAGACCTGATGACATCATGGAATGCCAATAATCGCGGCAATTATACCAATGAAGAATATGACAAATGGTTCCGGGTGTTACAGGAATCTGTTGATATTCGCCAGCGCATGGAGGCCGCAGCCAAACTGCAACAGATCATCATCGAAGATCTACCGATCTTACCCACAGCGGAGACTGGCTCAGCCTACCTGCTGCATGACAAATTAAAAGGTGTGATTCGCCGAGTGGTCGGCCCTGATCCGGACTTTACCTTCGCCAGAGTCATCAAGTAATTTCAAAAGATCGCTGATATTCCCACAAGGACGGCTGGCGACTATCAGGATCTCCACCTTCGGTATGAAAAGAGAA
>CAZAZB010000021.1:0-19397 GCA_964489485.1 uncultured Pseudomonadales bacterium
AATGGTTATGCCCGTTATCTCTGGGACGAGGAACAGGAAATCGGCAATGGCTACGCTCGCTACCTCTGGGATGAGGAGCAAGAGATTGACAGTACTCTTGCCCGCTATCTCTGGGATGAAGAACAGGAAGTTGGTAATGGTTACTCCGACGTACTTTCCGGCGCAGTAAATGCACTGGGACACCAGGGTAATTCGGAGCCTCTCCAGCTTAGCCAGTATCTATGGGACGAAGAAGTCGGTGTGCCACCCGAAAACTTTTGGCCGAAGAGCGAAAGCATTGCCAACGTCGCTTTTCTGGGTGAGCCAGTAGGCATACTTTCTGACGATCCAGCGAAAGAATATGTATTGGTCGGCTCCGATCTTCAGCGTATGAAGGTGCATCTTTCTACGCTCGGTGCTGAAGTACTTGAAGAAGCTGAATTCATCAACGCTATTCACGCCAAGCTGACCAAGCATCAGTTATCGAGAATTTCCAATGAGGTCATTAGTTCTGTTGTGGAAAACGCGACTGTCGAGACAGCGACGATCAAGTACGCAGCAAAAGGTAAAAGCGAGCTAACAGTCAAGGGGCACAAGGTTAGCTGGACTGTCTACAACATAGGCAAGAAAGAGCTAAATTTCGAAAGCCTTGATGTCGATTGGCCGATAGGCAATGGCAAACTCAGAAAGGTGACTGTCGATGGACATATCGTTTACAAAGGAAAACCATTGTCTGGCACCGCGTCTCTCTCTTTTAAAGGTGATAAAAAAGATAGAGGAGATAGGGGAGACAAAAAAGACAAAAAGAACAGAAAAGACAGAGAAGACAGAGAAGACAGAGAAGACAGAGAAGATGATGCTGATGGGTTTGAAATCCATAAGCAGGAAGGAGCCGAAATAGTTTTCACCTTCACAAAGAAAGCGCAGGATCTACCGGACGATTATTCGGTGACAGCGTCTTTTAAAGAAGGGCTGATCGTGGACTATGCCTACCATTCGACACTGCCAATGCAAGGCAAACGCAGGGATACCTTCTTTCCGACTTTGATTGATGCGGACCTTCTGCACAACCAGGGTATCACCGGGAAAAATGTTGGCGTTGCCATCATCGATACGGGTAGCTGGGGCGGCAAGGCGCTTGTCCGGAATACGCATAAAGAAAATCGGATTGTCGGTTATTACGATGCGATTCAAAACTTCACCGAAGTTCCGATGACGGATGACAATGGTCATGGTACGCACATAACAAGTGTCATTGCTTCATCGAAGCGAACGGTCGATCTTGACGGAAACAAGACGGGCAGCTACCACGGTATTGCGCCTGATGCGGATCTGGTCATCGTCAAAGCCTTTGATAAGGATGGCCGCGGCAGCTACATGAATGTGATCCGGGCGATAGCCTATGTCATTGCTCACAAAGATGATTACAACATCCGGGTTCTGAACCTGTCCTTTGGTGCGACACCGATGTCTCATTACTGGCAGGATCCTTTGAACCTGGCTGTGATGGCGGCATGGCGTGTTGGTATCGTTGTTGTCGTATCTGCGGGTAACACCGGGCCAGATCCTATGACCATTGGTGTGCCAGGGAATGTTCCCTATGTGGTGACTGTGGGCGCCATGACAGACCATTACACACCAGATGAATTGGAAGATGACTATCTGGCGACATTCTCGTCACGGGGTCCAACGCTCGAAGGCTTTGTTAAGCCAGAGATCACAGCGCCCGGCGGGCATCTGATGGGGTTGATGAGAGATCACACAACGATTGCCCATGAGCATCCACAATTCTACGACGGATTTAGTTACTTCTTGATGTCCGGTACTTCCCAGGCATCAGCTGTTGCCAGTGGTGTTGCCGCTTTAATACTACAGGAACATCCGGGGCTCACACCTGACGATGTCAAGTGTCGTCTGATGGCGTCTGCACATGCTGCTGTTAAAGGCGATGGGACCTTGGCCTATAGCGTGTTCCAACAGGGTGCAGGATTGATCAATGCCTATGATGCCGTTTATAGCGATGCAGCAGGCTGTGTGAACCTGGGCCTGGATCTCGATAAAGATCTCCAGGGCGTGGAACACTACGGTGGACCCGCACAGATGGATGCAGACGGTAACTATGGTGTTTCTGGTGCCGATGGGTATAACTGGAATATTGCGGATGCCGAGAACAAGGGTTATATCTGGAATATGGGCTACATCTGGAATATGGGCTATATCTGGAATATGGGCTATATCTGGAATATGAGTGAACTGGAAAATGCCGGTTACATCTGGAATATGAGCGATTTTGAGGCCAACGGCTATATCTGGAATATGGCTGAGCTGGAACAAAATGGCTATATCTGGAATCTTGGCGGGTCACAGACAGCTGCTTACGCCGGGAATACAGGTAGTCCCGACAGTAATGGCTATATCTGGAATATGAATGACCCTGCAAGTGCAGGAAGTTCGGGCACAGCAGAATCAACAGGCTATATCTGGAATATGAATTCTGCCGACAGCGCAGGTTATATCTGGAATATGGGCAATCCGGAGAATGCCGGCTACATCTGGAATATGGCATTTGCTGAAAATAGCGGTTATATCTGGAATATGGGTTACATATGGAATATGGGATCAGCCGAGAGTCAAGGCTATATCTGGAACATGGGTAGTTCAGAAAATAATGGTTATATCTGGAACCTTTCAGTCGCTGATACGCAAGGCTACATCTGGAACATGGCCAACGCAGAGTCGGCGGGTTATATCTGGAATATGTCCAATGCTGTATCCAACGGCTCTATCTGGAACCTGACGAACCCAGAGTCTGCGGGTTATATCTGGAATCTTTCTGATCCAACCACAGAGGGTTATATCTGGAACATGGCAAGCGCTGACTCGCAAGGTTATATCTGGAACATGGCTAATGCTGACTTGCAAGGCTATATCTGGAATATGGCCAACGCCCAGTCTGAAGGATATATCTGGAACATGGCCAATACCCAGTCCGAAGGGTATATCTGGAACATGGCTAATGCCCAGTCCGAAGGATACATTTGGAATATGAATACGCCGCAAAGTCAGGGTTATATCTGGAACATGAATGCCACGGCGGGTACAGAAGGTTATATCTGGAATATGAGCAGCATGTCCGTTAACCAATGGGTCGAGCAGGAGTAACGATTATTCCGGGCTATCTGTTGCAGTTGTACTGGCCGAAGGAACGGCCAGATTGTGAGCAGGGAAGGGGACGACGGATTATCCGTCGTCTCTTCGCTCGTTTTGCGTTAGCGACAAAGTTGTTAGAGACGATGCGGTTAGAGATTCAGTGCAAACTGATTATAGTGTTTGGGATTGTTTTGTTGAACATGATGGGTTCACGCACTATTGCCGATGAAATCGTCCCTTCGGCAGTACAAACAGGTGAAGAGACTCAAGGTTTGCCTGGAAAAGAGACACCGCCACGAACCAATAAGCTGGCGGAGCAAAGAAATGTCATCTTCGATCGTATTGGCACGGCAGATGGTCTATCGCAGGGTGGTGTCGCCACAATTACCCAGGACAACCGGGGTTTTATCTGGATCGGCACACAAGAAGGTTTGAATCGGTTTGATGGCTATGATTTTCAAACCTACTATCACATGGAGGACGATGCCGAGTCACTTTCCCACGACTCAGTTTGGTCGTTACTGGCAGACTCGCAAGGCCGATTGTGGGTTGGAACCGATGCCGGGCTTAATCTTTTCAACGAAGCACGTCGTTCATTTACCTTGTTTGATCTCAAGGCGGGTGAAGAAGGTAACAGAAGTGCAGTTTACGCCCTGCTGGAAGATAGCAGTGGCAATGTATGGATAGGGACTAGCCTTGGCTTGTCCCGATTGTCCACGGATGGACACCTTACCAGTTTCCGACATGATATAACGGATGGAAACAGTCTGGGCAAGGGGAGAGTCCGAGCTATTTTTCAGGCAAGCGACGGCACTCTATGGGTGGGTACAGAGCGTGGTGGACTTAATAAACTCGACCCTCTGACAGGGCGGGCGATTCATTTCGCGCATGATCCGGATGTGGAACAGAGCCTCTCGGATAATTATGTTCGAAAAATCACTGAAGATGATGAAGGTCGATTGTGGATTGCGACCTTTAATGGCGGGATATCCATTTACAATCCAGCTGATGAAAGTTGGGAAAGGATCAAGTCAACTCGTGATGATATGAATGGTCTGAGTTCAAACCGTGTGCGCACCTTGTTTAAAGATCAAAGTGGTGACATGTGGGTTGGCACAGATAGAGGTTTAAATCTCTGGCGCCCGGCAACCAACGATTTCATCCGCTACGTGGTCGACCAGACGAATTCGCGCAGCATCAGCGATAACACTGTGTTTAGTATCTTTCAGGACCAGGGTGGAGTGATCTGGATTGGTACCTTTAATGGCATTAACAAATGGAATGCGAATATTGAAACCTTCCCTCATTTCAAACAGCAGAGCACAAACCCGACAGGACTAACCAGTAGCTCCATATCGTCGTTTGCCGAAACTGCCGATGAGAATATCTGGATAGGAACCTTTGCCGGTCTAAATCGATGGAATGCAACTAACGGAAAATTGGAAGCCATTTCATCCAAACAACTTGGATTAACGGACAATCGAGTCATGTCCTTGCTGGTCAATGGCGATGAACTATGGGCAGGCACAATGGCCGGTGGTGTGAATGTCGTCAAGAATGACAGGGTAGTGCGAACTTATACGACCAGTGCCAGTGATGCCAACAGTATTTCGTCCAATGCAGTGAGTCGAATCTACAAGGATACAAAGGGGCGTGTATGGTTAACCACCTATGGCGGGGGCGTTAATCGATACCTTGGTAATGGCAAATTCAAACGTTATCCTGATGTCACCAATCCCTATGGTGCGTTTAACGATCTACGGACGCTCGATATCATTGAAGCCGCCGATGGCACACTATGGATTGCAACAGATGGTGGTGGTGTGACGGTACTGGACCCCAAATCCGGTGATACGCTCAGTTTCGTGCATGTGCCTGAGGATAAAAATAGCCTGTCCAGTGATAATGTTATTTCGTTACTGCGTACCGGCGATACGATCTGGGTCGGTACTCGAGATCGCGGCATGAATCGATTTGACGCCGCAACGGGCAAGTTTAAGCGATATAGTAAGGGTAAAGGGCTTGCCAGTGATGCAGTCTATGGCATGTTGGAAGATCGTGAAGGTCTTATCTGGATCAGCGGCGGTAAAGGCTTGTCTGTCCTGGATCCGGCGACTGGTGTATTTCAGCAGTATGATTCAACCCACGGTTTGCAAAGTGATGACTTCAATAGCGGAGCCTACTTGAAACTGTCCGATGGCAGCTTCATCTTTGGTGGTAATAATGGTTTCAATGCCTTTGACCCCGGCCGGTTCCGCCGTAATCACTATGTCCCACCCATTCGTTTGACGAGTTTCAGCAAGTTTAACAAGCCCTTTGAATTGCCAGCGCCAATCTATCGCACTGACCTAATCGAACTCGATTACACTGATTTTGTGATTGGGTTTGGCTTTTCTGCCCTTGACTATACTGCGCCGGAAAAGAATAAGTTCAAGTACATGCTCGAAGGCTTTGACCCCGATTGGGTTGACTCGGACGGAGGCCGCCAGGCGACATACACCAACCTTGATGCAGGGAAATACATTTTCAGGGTTAAGGGTTCGAACAATGATGGTGTGTGGAATGATACGGGTGCAGAAGTCACGCTGATTGTTAGTCCCCCGCTGTGGGCGACCTGGTGGGCATACCTGCTCTATTTTGCTGCAGTGATTACGCTGATCTTTCAACTATTGCAAACTTACACACGTCGTCAGCAAAGGGAGTCGGAGAAACGATATAGCGAACGATTGCAGTTATATATCGAGTCACTGGAGGAAGCGACCGACTGTGTCTTGATCGCCGACAATCAAGGAAAGCTGCTTTACGCTAACAATGCTACCCGGTCTATACTTGGTCAAACGCCCGCTGAAGCGGTTGGTCGGTCACTGGTTTCCGTAGTGTTCGAAATTGAAGAGGACGCAGAGAAGGCGCTTGTCGCGCTGGAAGAACATGGACGTTACCACGGAGACGTTACCTACATCACAGAAGGGGGTGAGACCCTAACCACAGAAGTGACCATTGCGGCGGTTCGGGAACTCAGCGAGCATGGATCTGCCTATGTGTCGATCTCTCGTGATATCACGATGCGCAAAAAGACAGAAGCCGAACTGGAGAATCATCGGCGTAATCTCGAATTTCTGGTTGCAGAAAGAACGAGTGCACTGGAGCGGGAAATCGCAGAGAATAAGGCGACTCAGCGCGATCTTGCGAATTCACTGGAAGAAAAAGAGCTTTTGTTAAAAGAAGTCCATCACAGGGTTAAGAATAATATGCAGGTTATCTCTAGCCTGCTGAACATACAGGCCGAGACCGTTGGTAATGAAGAGTTTTCGAACCTGCTGGGCGAAAGCCAGCAACGCATTAAGTCAATGTCTCTGATACACGAAAACCTTTATCAATCAGATAATCTGCTGGAAATTGATTTTGAAGACTATATAAAGATGCTGGCGAACAGCCTTTGCCGATTCTATTCTGTTCCAGGGGTCAGTATTCTTCTGGATGTTCAGGTAGATGATGTGTCGCTGGATCTCGAAACTGCTGTCCCTTGCGGGCTGATTATTAATGAAATTATATCGAATTCTCTCAAACATGCTTACAAGGGTCGGGAAGGAACAGGAACAATCTCTGTTGCTTTCAAAAAGACAGATTGTAGTTATGTGCTGGAGATTAGGGATGACGGAATTGGTTTACCGGAAGACTTCCGTTTGTCCAACGCCTCTACAATGGGGATGGAAATCGTATCAATATTGACTCAACAACTAGACGGAAAGATTCGAATAGTAGGTTCTAAGGGAGCTGCATTCGAGATTAAATTCCCGCAGAAGGAGAAACATGGCCAGTAATTCTATTTTGGTTGTGGAAGATGAAGTACTTGTCGCACGCGACATCAAGTCAAGGCTGACTCGCATGGGCTATGAAGTCCTTGGTGTTGCCTCCCGCGGGCTTGAAGCGATCGAAAAAGCCCTTGAGTTACGTCCTGATTTAATACTCATGGACATCAACTTGCGTGATGAAATGGATGGTATTGAAGCCGCGATGAAGATTCGTTCGCAATTTGAAGTACCCATTATATTCTGTACAGCCTACTCGAATGAAGAAACGCTGGAACGGGCAAAAATATCAGAGCCCTATGGTTATGTGCTCAAGCCATTTGATAACCGTGAATTGGAAATCAATATCGAGATTGCCCTCTACAAACACAAGACAGAACTCGATCTGTCTGAAACGAGGCAACGTTTAGATGCGACACTAACAAATGTGAGTGACGGCGTCATCGCTGCCGACAAGGAAGGAAAAATATACCTTCTAAACCCAGTGGCGGAAACGATTACGGGTCGTTCACTACCAGAGGTATCCAAGGTACATTTGCATAAAATAATGCCACTGACGGCCCTTGAAGCAGACCAGCATGCAATTTCATTTGATGATCCGGCGGCGCTATTTGCATCCAGCACCACCATCAACTGTCGGCAAATATTAACTAAACCTGATGGTCAGCAGGTCCCCATAGAGTTGAGCGTTAATCAGCTCGAAGATTCTTTATCAGACCTGATGGTCATCACTTTTCGGGATATCAGCCAACAACTAAGTTATGAAGAAACCATCCGTAAAAATGCATTTTTTGATGGACTGACAGAACTACCGAATCGCTCGCTGTTTGCTGACCGGTTGGATAGTTCACTCAATCGTCGAAAGCGTGGCAAGAAAGAAGACTTTGCCGTGTTGTTTCTCGATCTGGATGGTTTCGGTGTTGTCAACGATGGTCTGGGACATGAGCAGGGAGACAAGCTTATCTCAGAAATTGCACGTCGCCTCGAAAAGACTGTTAGACCTGATGATACGGTATCGAGATTCAGTGGTGATATATTCGCAGTGCTCCTCGATCCAGTGGATGGTGTGACCGGCGCGATACTCGCATGCCAGAGGATTTTGACGGCGATCGAAGAGCCATTGCAGCTTGGTGAACAGGAAGTCAATATTTCTGCAAGCGTTGGTATCGTGTTGAACCACGGAAATTATCAAACAGCCGATGAAATGATCCGTGATGCAGATACAGCGCTCCATCGCGCCAAGCTGGATGCCAAAGGCAGCTATGTGATCTTTGACAATGCCATGTACAAGGATGTTAAACGATTCCTTGAGCGCAAGAGCAGCATGCAAAAGGCTATTCTTGAAGGATCATTTGAGGTCCACTATCAGCCAATCGTTGATGTGGCCAGTGGAAAGCTGACCAGTATGGAAGCACTGGTTCGCTGGCCTCATCCGGAAGAAGGCATGATCTCTCCCGCAGAATTCATCCCGATTGCCGAGGAAACAGGGCTGATATTGCCACTTGGCGAATGGGTTTTACGCACGGTATGCAAGCAAATTAGACAGTGGAATCTCGAAGGCCATGATGACTTCCGTGTTGCCGTTAACTTGTCTGCGCGCCAGTTCGAAAATAATATTCCGGGGCTGGTTGAACAAATCCTGGTTGAGTCGGGTATTTCTGCTTCGTCTCTTGGATTGGAGATAACAGAAGGCGTCGCCATGAAGAATGTTGAGCAGAACATCCGCATGCTAGAAGAATTAAAAGCACTTGGCGTGAATATCAGCATCGATGATTTTGGTACCGGCTATTCTTCGCTCGCCTATCTCAAGCGGTTTCCGCTACATACCCTCAAAATTGACCGTTCATTCATCAAGGACATTACGCAGAATCTGGATGACAGAGAGATCACCAAGGCGATCGTTGCCATGGGGCAATCCCTGAATCTTAAAGTATTGGCAGAAGGCGTTGAAACATCATCGCAGCTAGAAATTCTGCGAAGTTTTGGCTGCGACTTTATTCAGGGCTTTTACTATAGTCGCGCATTACCGGCCGCACAATTAGCCCCTTTTCTGCGAAACCGATTGCTGATCAACGATAAACAACTAGAGTTAATCGCCTAGGAGCTTGCAGGCTTGTCCGCAGTAGGTTCTCTATTCTCGGTCAAGCTCCTAGCCTGTGCCGGCGTTTTCGAGATCCTGGTAACGCCAACAGTGCAGCCTGTCTTTACATCCCCATAACCCGGCGTTAGGCTGCGTGGTACCTTCTTACCCGGTCTCATTCATGCTCTATCAAGATCAAGCACTGGCTGTTCGAGAATCCATTGTGCAAGCCCATCAAATTGGGATCAATTCCTTCGGTTTACCAGGCGCCTGGTTCGATGGAGCAGGCCGCCTCGCCATCCTGAAAGAAGCCCGTGCCGCCTCGACCTGTACTTTATGCCAACAACGAAAAGAAGCACTTTCTCCCTATTCTCTTGACGGGAACCATGACACCGATAGCCACCTTCCTGCTCACTTTCCTGCCCATATAGTTGATGTTATTCACCGGCTCAAAACGGATTCCGGCAGATTAACCCGCACCTGGTTCGACGCTATTATCACCGACGAACTATCACCTGAGGCCTATGTTGAAATCGTTGGCGCCGTCGCGACGTCGCTCATCCTTGATTCTTTTGCGACCGCAATCGACTCAGAACTGCTCGAACCGTCTGAAATACAAAAGGGCGAGCCGAGTAAAACAACAAATGACAATGTATTCGACGGGGGCGCCTGGGTACCCCTATTTGACCTGCCACAGGAAATGACTGCAACCGGACTGCCATCTTCACCCAATATCTTTCGGGCCATGGGCCTCGTCCCCTCAGCGATAGAACATTTCTTCGGCGTCATGAGATCCCACTATGCCCTTGCCGATCTCGATTTTGCCATCTCACGATCACAAACCGAACTGATTGCGTCCAGAGTGTCTTCCCTGAACGAATGCTTTTACTGAACCACGTCACATACCATGCTGCTCAGTCTGAGCGGCGAGCGATCAAACGAGGAACTAAACCTGACAGGAGTCATGACTGATGCAGAGGCGTCGATTGGTATTGAACATGAAGCAATTCTTCTACGCGTAGCAGAAGCAGTATTTAGTGGGAACAAGGCAGAACTGGCTGCTGTTCGAAAAGACGCCATCCAGGAAATTGGTGCTCAGGCATTGGTTGATGCTATTGCGGTTGCAGCAGGATTTAACGGCATTACCAAAATTGCCAATGGCACCGGACTACCGCTTGATGAAACCACCGAGAACAGTACGGTCGAAATGCGAAAGGAAACCAATATCGACTTCTACACAGATTCGAATAAGTCAGAGACCTATCAATAACAGTTTTGTTGAGTTGGGAGTACCCTGAATCATCGTTTAGCGGGAAGTTCATGGGGGTCGTTTTCGAAGCCAATAGCTCAGGTCCAGTTAGCAGGAGGGGTCCGGGGTTTCTTTCTGTAGGTCGTGCGCGACCCCGGTTAGAATGCAGTGCTGAGGGAGTGGAGAGAGACCGTTTACGGGCTTTCGACCGACTGAGGGGAGCCCGGAGGGCCGCAAATAGCGGAGGAAAGGAATCCCGGATACCGGATGCGGTCGGCCAAATGTAAGGAGACTCCAGGACAGAATGAGATCCATGTTACGAAATTGAATATTTCGGCATTAGGTATCGTGACTTTGGGAAGTTCGCATACGGCTTCTGGCATTCATTTCCTCCGCGACTCGCGGCCCTCCGGGCTACCTTCACTTAGTTGTGAGCCCCTTCGGGTCTCCCGCCATGCGTTCAGCGCATCGTCTGATTGCTGCGGAAACGAATGCCAAAATCCTCCTGCTAAACGAGTTGTTTCAGTCGACCTATCACGAACTAGGGTAGCAAAACCCCGCCGTCCACATCCATCGTCGTCCCAGTGACATAATCATTGGTCATCATGAATAAAATTGCCTCTGCCACCTCTGTTGCCGTACCCACCCGTCCGAGCAAAATATTTTTACCCATATTTTCCAGCGCCGCTTCTTTTTTGTCACCGAACCGATCAAACATGGAGGTATTGGCAATGCCGGGCGCGACAGCATTGACGCGTTTTGGTGCCAGTTCCAGGGCGAGGGCGCGGGTGAGTGCTTCAACCGCCGCACCGGTACAGGAGACAGAGGACATACCGGGATTACATTTGCGTGCAGGTGTGCCGCTAACGAATGTGAGGGAGCCATTGTCGAGAAGATAGGGGACGCCCTGTCTTGCGACATTGGTATAGCCCCAGAATTTGTTCAGGGCTTCACGAAACTGTTCGTCGGTTTGTTCCATGAAGGGTGCCATGGTGCGGTTGGCACCTGTTGCTGCACCGACGATATGGTTGATGGTGCCAATCTTCTCGAAGAGAGCGGTCAGCGCTGCGGTGTCATGAGTATCCAGTTGGCTGAACTGAATAGTCGGGTGAGCCGAGCTGCAGGCTGCGACCTTGTCTTCTGAACGGCTGGCCGCCCAGACATTAGCACCCGCTTCTTGTGCCAGTACTGCAGCGGCGAGTCCGATACCCGAGGTACCTCCGATGATAACGACGTTCTGGTTGTCCAGCTTACCCATGATAGATCCTGCGAATTGTGATTGTGTGAGGGGGAAAATATCATTTCGGCGGTCAATTGCAAATATGCTAGAGTCTCGCGCTTTGTGTAGTGGCTTGACGAGTACAAAAATGACAGAACAGGGTGTAGGCAAGGATCAAACAGATGAAGCCAGACCGGAATGGTTTCAGAGAGCACTGGATGTCGAGTCCAGCGAAGGTTTTGTGGAAGTTGATGGCTGCAAAATTCACTACGCAGTCTGGGGAGAGGTAGGAAACCCCGGCATTGTGATGATTCACGGAAGTAATGCGAATCTTGAATGGTGGCGTTTTGTGGCACCCTTCCTGGCGGACCAGTTTCGGGTTGCGGCAATTGATTTGTCTGGTAATGGTGACAGTGGATGGCGGGACAAGTACACCGGTGAAATATATGCCAAGGAGGTTATGGCGGTTTGTGATGCAGCTCAACTTGGCGACAAGCCCTATGTTGTGGCTCACAGTTTTGGCGGTTTTGTCGGGCTGGAGACAGGCCACTACCACGGAAATAATCTTGGAGGTGTCATCTTCGCAGACTTTACGGTTCGGCCTGAAGAAGAGTACACCGAGTGGGGGTTACAGGCACAGGAACGCGATAACGCACCCATTCGACCAACGAGAGTGTATGAAGACTATGAAGTGGCTTACGGTCGATTTCGCCTGGTACCGGAACAACCTTGCCAGCATCCCTATATTGTTGACTATCTTGCCGGTAAGGCATTGCGAAAGGTCGATGGTGGCTGGACCTGGAAATTCGATCCGGCCATGTTCGACCATCTTGAAATGGGCAGAGAACAGAGTGACAAGTTTTTTTCATTGCAATGCAGGGCTGCACTCATTCTGGGTGAACACAGTACAGACGATGGTGCCTTGAGTGCACCCTATATGGCCGAAATGAGTGGTGGTTCACTGCCGATCTTTAATATTCCTGGAACATATCATCACTTCATGTTCGATGAGCCGATGGCAACAGTGACGGCAATCAAGGGTATTCTTTTAGCCTGGCGTCAGGCTGAACACACCTCTTAGGCTTCCTCTTTTAGGCTTCCTCTTTTTGGCGCCTGGTATCTGCCGTGCCTATAGGGTGGGTTACTCCGGATTCAGACCGTCGGTTATCATCTGACTAACCGCAGGGGCCGGTGCCAATACTGTCAGTTTCTTTTGCGCAAGCAGCGTATCCTTGTGTTGAATCTGGAAGATCCACTCCCCTGGGACAACCTCCCATGCCTTGTCAAAACCGAAGCCATAAAAGTTCTTTTCGCCAAGCTTAATCGTCATCTTCTCACTTGAGGATTTGTAGACATCGCCATTCGGGGTGACCAGACCCTCTCCCGGGTAAATAATGACCGCCTTGACCTTGAATGGCTTGCCTTTCGGGGTACTGTGGATGACATATTGAATACCAAAACTGGTACCTACTTCGCCGGGTATCTTGCTGCTAAAATCGACGAATCGAACATACTCGACGGAATCTGTGCCGGGTCCTGCCGCATTGTATCCTCGCTCGAATTGTTTACCATATTCTGTAAATACCCCAAAAGCGGTGATTTCTGCTGCACGTACAACGACATCTGCGTGCGATATTTGACTGATGATGACCACGAGTCCCATAAGCAACGAGCGGAAAAACTTGTTATTTTGCATCACAATCACCGTGGTAATTTTCATACTTAGATCTAGAATAGTGATAAGCAGGCCAGTAAACAAGAGAGTAGCCGACAATGAATGGGTACGATAAAACGATCTCCGGGTTCGGGGGAACTTAAGATTGTCTTCTCTTTAAGAGTTAATGGTTGACGATGCAATGAACGTCTTAATCCTGATTTTGATTCTGCTGACCAGCGGCTGTACGACCATGGTTGAACGGCCTGACCCACGCTTGCTCGAAGAAATCCTCGGCAATTCTGCACAAAGCCCGGAGGAGATAGTTGATGTTCTGGCCCTGTCTGAAGATCTCAAACTTTTTATTGATGACCGCATTGATCGAAACTGGCGTTCCAGCAAACGCCTTCAAGCATTGCGCAATATACTGTTTTCACCGAAATTATTTGCTATTGAATACGAATCCGGGAACACAAAAACTGCGATTGAAACCTATGAGAGTCAGTCGGGCAATTGTCTTTCCATGACAAACCTTTTTATTGCAATGGCACGTTATTCCGGTCTTGATGCCAATTATCATCTGGTTAAGGCCCGGCCTGAATGGGAACAGTCCGGTAATACGCTTATCTGGACGCAACACATTAACTCCACCGGAATATTGCGCGATGGCGACCGTTATGTGCTCGACTTCCTGCCCCAACGCGGTAAACCCGAACAGAATATTAAGAGTGTCACGGATAATTATGCGCTGGCGATCTACTACAACAATCTGGCGGCAGAGGCGATCATTGCCGGGGATTATCCGCAGGCGCTTGTCAGCCTCCGGGCTGCTCTCAGATTAGAGCCAGAGATGGCTGATGCATGGAACAATATGGGCGCGACACAGCGTCGGTTGAAGCGAGTTGATCTGGCAAAGGCGAGTTACCAACAAGCGATTGTCTTCGATGCCTTCAATAATACAGCAATGAGCAATCTATCCCGCATGTATCTCAAGGAGGGGAATATTGAACTTGGCGAGTATTACGCGGAAAAGGTAAAGCGGCATCGCTCAAAAAACCCCTACTATCGCTATGCCCAGGGGAAATCAGCATTACGGACAGAAGACTTCGAGTTGGCAAGGGAAGAACTCAATGCTGCGATTCTTTTAAAGAAAGATGAAGCTGTTTTTTTTGATGCGCTTGCGCAGGCATACAAGGGGTTGGGAGATGCCGAGAAAAGCCTGATCAGCCTTCGTATTGCCAACATGCTGCGTAAAGAATCGAGCAGGACCCGGAGTAGTCTGGAAATATATCGCTCAGGTAACGTATTTCTGCAATAACCTGGCTCTGCCTTCTATGCGTGACATCCAGTTGGATTAGCTCATGGTTCTCGCGCTGGGCTAGCCGTTCTACTTCCCAACATTTAGGCAAAAAAAAGGGGTGCCGAAGCACCCCCTTTCCAATATTGACACTGGCGCCAGTACGAAACCGGAACCGGAACCGGTGAAATATTAACTACATATCAACACGGAAACGTGTGTAGTAGAAACCACCATTAAAGCCAAAAGGTGAACCTTCAGGGTATTTATAACCCAGGTTCAACGCGCGTGGCTCTTTGTCTGGGTAATTATCCAGCACGTTCTGCGCACCGACTACGACCGTATAATGATCGTTGAAAGTGTAAGCAGCCTCAAGATCCAGCAGATACTCATCACCAAAGGTGATGTCATTTGCAGGATTGTTGTTGGGATCAGTCCACTCATCATAGTAGCTGAGTCGCGCTAACATTCTCCAGTTTCCGACATTGTGAACACCCGTTAGGTACCAGCGATTTTCAGGTAAGAAGTCTTCAAGCTCACCTTTACGTTCGCGGTCAATAATGTCACTTGCCTTGTCCACGCTTGTCTTGGTGTTGTTGAAGGCAAAGCTCAGGTCTGTAGAGCCCATGCCTGAATCGAATGCCCAGGTTGCAACGATGTCGACACCTTCTGTCGTCGTGTCAAAGTCGTTGGTGTAGAAACGGAATTCAGTCAAATCACCTGCTCCGGTAATACCCTGGTCGATAAGATCCTGGATGTCCTGATCACTCAATTGCTTGGTCGCGGACTGCGTGATGCGGTCCTGCACCTCAATATTGAAGTAGTCAGCAGTGATATTGATGTTGTCCGTAATATCCCATACGACACCAATACTAAAGTTAGTGGACTCTTCTTCTTTCAGAGCCTTACCACCTTTACTGACTGCAACCGGGTTGGTGGGTGGAATCGTTCCTCGTTGAACGAGAATTCCATCATCACCAGCAACCGTTGACACATTGGAAATATTGGATTGACCCGGAGTAGGAGCCCGGAAACCCGTGCTTGCAGTGGCACGTGCTGCAAACGAATCAGTGAACGCGAATCTCGCGCTCAATTTTCCATTTGTCGTGCTACCGAAATCATCAAAGTCTTCGAATCGTACTGCTGCACCCAATAGGAGCCGTTCAGTGACATCTGCTTCCAGGTCCAGGTAGAACGCGTAGTTACCACGGTCAAATTGACCCGCTACCTGAGGACCAAAACCACCGAAACCGTTTGAACCAATGCCGAAGCCCTGGTCAAACAAAGGTCCTGCTTCGTAGCTTGGCAGTCCACCTGGTGTCACTTCGAATTGCTCTTCACGGTACTCAAAACCGAAACCAACATTAAGAGGTGAATACATGCCCATTTCCATGGGATAAGAGAAGTCCGCATTGAAGTTCTTCTCTAGCTGGGTGTAGTCACCTGGACGGAAATTGTTAGGTGAATTAGGCCCAAGAGAAGGGTTCAATGTGTTTCTGATTTCGTATTGAACATCACTGCTACCCACATTGGCACTGATGTCCCACATCAGACCATTGGTGAGCTCGCCTCTAACACCAGCCGCGAAGCTCCAGTCGATGACTCGACCACCAAAGTTAGGTGTGAAACCACCAGGATGCCGACCATTGAAGACGAAACAATTTGGGCTGGCAATAATTGAATCAAGCGCTGCCTGGTCAATGGCTGAATTCGTATTGTTAGTACCATCAACCCGAACATTCACGACAGGACAGTCGATACCATCTCCATCACTCAGGCCATCATTCACCTGACCGACAGGACCAGGTGTCAAATCACCAACGAGTCGCGTGACACCGCTATCAACCGAGAATACACCACCACGGTTAGTCGGATTACGGAAGAAGAAACCACCCAATACTTTACGTTCCGCATAGTTACCGAACATGTAGGCATGTGTGTTGTCGCTCAGATCCAGACCAAGGTTCGCAAAGAACTTGTAGTCATCAGAGACCTTGGGAGAACCCCAGATCTGTGCTGGATCACGAATGTCAGTATTGCCAAGTGCAATCAACTGCGCTGCATCAGCACGCTGAACACTTCGACTGGTTGGATCAGAATCTGCATATTCAGCACTGAAGTTAGCGAAACCATCAGGTCCCAGCGGTAAGCCAACGTTGGCAGAAATTCGATATGCCGCGCCGTCACCCTCATAGGTTTCACCGTAGCGACCCTCTATAGAGAAGCCTTCAGCATCGTCCTTGAGGATAAAGTTAATCACACCGGCAATCGCATCAGAACCATACTGTGCAGATGCGCCGTCACGAAGCACTTCAACCTGCTTGAGCGCAATGCTTGGAATGGCAGAAATATCGGAGCCCTGAGCACCATCAGACACACCCCCTCCCAGGAATGAAATGACAGCACCACGATGACGGCGTTTGCCGTTAACGAGGACCAGCGTATTATCTGGTGGTAGTCCACGCAGGTTAGCAGGACGAATAAGTGTCGCTGCATCACTGATGGGCTGTGTATTGACGTTAAATGAAGGGACAAGTGTTCTGAGCATATCGCCCATATCCATCGATCCCTGGTTTTCGAAGTCATCACCACCGATTACGTCGATAGGTGCTGCAGAGTCCCCAACGGAACGCGGAGCCCGTCGGCTACCCGTAACGACGACTTCTTCGATCTCATCAGCCCCGAAAGCGACTGGAACGAACCCAGGTGCCCCGAAAGTGGCTGCGGCGACAGCAATAGCCAGCGCCTTATTTCGATGTTTTACCATCAGTTATTACCCCCTAAAGGTTATTTACTTCTTAACTTAAGTTATAAAGACCCACCTTTCAGTAGGAATATTCCAGATTTTCTCCATTTTCTGGAACGAACGCCACATTACAGCAAACGACCTAAAAATGGAACTAAAAACGAGTTAGAATGCCATTATCCTGAGATTAGTCTGCAGGGGTTCGAAATCCTGGGTCGCCATCACCAGTTCCTTCGTAAGTAACTGATTCATATATCGATCAGGTTTGCCAGGTTCTCCTCTCTATTCTGGTACCGGGTCTTCTAAGCAGGCGCTAGTCTGGAAGCCCCAGAACTCGTTTGGCAATAATGTTTTGCTGAATCTCGCTGGTTCCTCCGTAAATCGATACAGCCCGTGTTGTTAGCCAATTTTTCGTTGCCGCATTTTCATCTGCGGTGAATGATGGATCTTCCCAGCCAATCCCCATGACACCGCGAATATGCTGCTCCAACTCAGCTCTTTCCTTGGTGAATTCGGCACCCTTAACCTTCAGGATTGATGTCGCCAGAGCAGGTGCACTAGCCTCTGTCTCTGCAATTACCCTCCGCTGTGTCAATTTATAGGCGAAACTATTCATTTCCAGCGAAAGCAATCGGTCCCGAAGACTGGATTGTGAAATTCTGCCGTCCTCCACACCAACGTATTCCCGCGCTAGATCAACAATGGAAGAACCAGCCTGTTTTACCTGGGCGCCGCTGGTATTAACCCCGCCATGAACCGAGCGTTCGTACTGCAGGAGCCTCTTTCCCACCGACCAGCCATGGTTGATTTCACCAATCACATCGTTTTTGCCTGCCAGGGCGTCTTCAAAGAAAGTCTCACAGAATGGTGAATTGCCACTGATGAGCTGTATCGGGCGAACCCGAATGCCAGATTGCGCCATGTCGACCAAAATCAGGCTAATACCCTCATGCTTTGGCTTGTCCGGGTCTGTTCGAACCAGGCAGAAGATCAAATCGCCGTAAATACCATCTGAAGTCCAGGTTTTCATCCCGTTCAGCCGATAGTGATCCCCATCCAATACCGCTCTCATCTGCAGATTCGCCAGGTCACTCCCCGCCGCCGCCTCGCTATAACCCATACACCATCCACCATCACCCCGGGCAATGCGCGGTAACCATCTCTGTTTCTGATCTTGTGACCCAAATTCCAGGATTGTCGGCCCGATATAGTTGACCCCACGTCCTGTTAGTGGCGGGCGCGCCCCAATCTTCTGCATCTCCTCCTGCACCACCAGATATTCGGCCTTGGAAAGCCCGGCGCCGCCATACTCCACCGGCCAGGTAGGAACCGTCCAACCCTTATCCGCCATACGATCCAGCCAAAGCCGCGTATCCCCTGCAAGCTCGATCTTGCTACTGCCCCAGGGAATAAAACCCTCACCCCGCGCACCCACAGGACAATTGGCCTCAAGCCAATCACAAGTCTCCCGCCTAAACCCATCCAATCCCATCGATATACCCCCAGTTCATACCAACACAAAGATTCCCAATCCTAGCCCGTATCCCAACCCCATATAAGCCCCCTACATTTCTATCTAGGATGAAGACAGAGAGCAGTCAGCCCCCAACATTCAATAAACCATCATCTCGTACGCGCTAAACCTGAAAGTATTCACATAACCTGCAAGAGCAGTATCACATGGGCTTTCACGAACGCAGTTGTGAAGTATGGCCTGCACTCTTCATAAGGTCGGTTCGTGGTCGTTTCCAGATCCATTAAACTACCGGTATTCAGCCATTTTTGAAGTCTGATTTACATGGCCTAAAGAACCTGATCAATGAAAGAACTAATCTGGCTTCACATCTCGACTTTTCCTGCTTTCACCATAGCTACGGCTATGATTCATGCACGAAAAGTCGACACCGCTTCGCTTGTTTTGCCATATCAGTCCCTTCATTGATCCCTCATGAACAGTGCAGACCCAGAGGGCAGGACGCCCGAGTAGCGGAACATGTTGAATCGACCGGAGTCCATGGATGGACGAAGAGAGAAGAGAGAGTGGAAGCCCCCGTGATACTGCTTGCTCACCATACCCTGACCATCGAGCAAACCATACCTGACCCACACAAATTCCCCTAATCCCCAAAACCATCTATTATTACCAAATACCAAACATCAATTATCCGTAACAAGTACCCGTAACAAGTACCCGTAACAAGTACCATCTTCAAC
>CAZAZB010000022.1:0-19249 GCA_964489485.1 uncultured Pseudomonadales bacterium
GACTTTAAAAATAGAGGTGGCTGGGCCTGGTGTAGCGCCACCTTGTGATTCAGCAACAACCCGTCTCTGTGTAAGTTGTAGTGCCTGCGAATCCATCTGATACATCAGGATTTGATCTCGCGTGACGGGTTCAGCAATTTTTCCACCACTCTCACCTAAAAATTCTCGTGCAACTTCTACCAAACCGGACTCCTTCTTGCTGGCACTACCGGATACCAGAGATTCCATGCCAGAGCGTTCGTGCTGCAATAGTCTTTTACCGACAGTCCAACCCTTGTTCAATTCCCCAACCAGATCGTCGCGGGACGCCAGGGCGTTGTCAAAAAATGTTTCGTTGAATGTCGATATTCCGCTTAGGAGTGGAATGGGCTTCACCGTTACGCCTTGCTGATCCATAGGCAATAACATAAAGCTGATGCCGTCATGCTTCGGAACATTCCGATCGGTTCTGACTAAAATAAACATCCAATCTGCATTATGTGCACCGGAAGTCCAAATTTTCGAACCATTGATGACATAGTGATCGCCATCAAGATCTGCCTTTGTTTGCAGGCTGGCGAGATCCGATCCTGCACCGGGTTCGCTATATCCCTGGCACCATTCGACCTCTGCTCGGGCAATTCTTGGCAGATGCCTCTGTTTCTGTTCCTCGGTACCAAATTCGAGTAGCGTTGGACCAATCATACTGGTGCCAAAGCTGGACAGCGCAGGTCGGGCCTTGATCGCACCCATTTCCTCCAGCAACACAACAAATTCTGCCGTGGACAATCCGCCACCGCCGTACTCTTTCGGCCAGTTTGGAACCGCCCAACCTTTTTTAACCATCCTCTCCAACCACAGGCGAGTGTCTGCATCTTTGATTTTGATTTTGGTGCTGCCGTTGGAAACTTCTCCTGGCCCGCGAGCACCCGGTGGGCAGTTCTCTGCCAACCAGGCGCGTGTTTCTTCCCGAAAAGTATCTAGACTCATGAATCCCCGCATTGACAGTCAAACTGGCGCGACTGATATGTTTTTGAATAGGGTTAAGCTAACAAAATCGACTGTTGACTGCCAGATGAGTGGGCTACCGTTATAGTTGTCGATTGTTGGCTTGAATGGCTGGCCACACCAGATGGCAAGTGTATCGCTATCTCTGATCCGAGAACCGATATGGCGACGATATTCGTCGAGGGTGTTTACAGTTCTGAATGGCCACCACAGGCAGTATAGGCTAACAGATTGATTTACATCTGTTTTTAATTCCCGGTATGACTTTTGCCTGTTGTATACGAAGCGGAGAACAGCGGGGGGTTGACGCGTGTTTAGAATTATTACCATCATCGGGTTTGTTGTAGGCAGCGTTGTCATGATTAGCGACTCAGCTTACGCAACCTCGGTTTATTCAGCGTCAGCAAGCGCTACAATCGACTTGATATCACCCTCAAGCGGTCTTGCTTACCGTGGGTCACGTATCAACTATGGCGCTAATGCTCAGGCAACAGCTAACGGCAGTACAGTTGTCGACGACAAGCCTGTATTTTCTAGTTCTTTGTCTACACCAGATCCGTCCACAGATATTTTACTAGGCAACACAAGTCTCAGTGACCTTCTTGCTGGTTCTTCAAATTCCATCTTTCAGACAGTTAATGCAGTTAATGACGGGGCGGAAGGAAGAGGCCGTAGCAACACCATCTCTCCAGGTAACACTGCCCATTTTGGTGCAGAAGCATTCGGTCAGGCCACAAACCCGGTTGAGTCAGCGTCCTCCAGGGTTAGATGGGACGTACTAATCGCTTTCGAGAATATCTCAACGGAAAACCTCGTCGCATCCTGGGCGGTATCGTATTTTCTTAAGAACGAAGCAATGGCAGATCCACGGGGTACGGCATTTTCCACCTCCCGGGTTCGCGTCCAGCGGAGCCGTCTTGTCAACGGCACCCGCACACCTGAAGCCGGCTTTTTTGAGGCTGAAACGGCGGCTTGTGGCGTAACCAGTCTAGTCTGTGATCCTGGATCCCAACCCAGTGGGTCACTCATCTTCAATATAGAACTTGAAGCGGGTGAGATTGGATTCCTGAATGTCGAACTAGTAGCAGCAGGAAATGCGTCTGTGGTACCCCTACCAGCAGCGCTGCCATTATTTGGTACCGGCCTTGCTCTTTTGGGCCTCCTGGGGCGACGACGAAAACTCAGGTTTTCTGAATAGACACACCCATACAGCGTAGTCTGGTTCGCAACACATCAATTTGATCCATCAAATCAAGTACGACTGCGACACCTGCCAGATTCACCTGCAAGTCTCGCTGCAAGCGCATCGCCTTGTGCGCACGGGTCAGACTTTCCGCTGGAAACAGCCACTCTCTCGGCTCCCTGCCTCGTGGCTCCAATATCCCTTCATCAACCAGTTCAATGACCCACTCTGCGTGTCGTGTGCAAGCCCGGCTGAGATCTGCCAGTGTCAGCTGATCGTTCAGCATGACGCCTTCAATGAGTCGCACGTTAATGTCCCTATTCATCGTTACTAGACTCCCAGTTCGCTTCGTGCATCAAAGGCCATTTCTGATTCAAGTTTTTCGTAGAGGTCTTTCTGCGTTTTGGTCTTCGCCTCGGGCGCAACCATCTTGAGAATCACATAAACATCGCCCGGTGTCGTTGCCGGAATACCGCGACCTTTTAGTCGCAATTTCTGTCCTGACTTCGCCCCTGCGGGTAGCTTCAGATCGACAGTACCAGCCGGAGTCGGCGTTTTAACTTTTCTACCTAACGCTGCTTCCCAGGGTGCAATGGGAAGATCAAGATAGACATCTTTTCCTTCCACGCGATAAATCGACTTATCAGAGAAGTCAATTTCAAGATACAAATCACCGGCAGTACCCTGACCTGATCCCGATGCGCCCTGACCTGCTAATCGTATTTTCTGTCCCTGTTGTACGCCTTTTGGAATATTGACCTTCAAAGTCCTGTTTTTCTGTACCAGATGTCCGGTCTCATCAATTTCTGGCCTCGCCAGGGTAATGGTCCGGGTTACACCCCGATAGGCATCTTCGACTTCAATCACGACCTTTGCATGATGATCTTCACCATTGGCATGATATTGGTGATGATTCTGTGCACTGGCTGTTTGTTTGAAGTCGCGACCGAATAAGGACTCAAAAAAGTCACTGAATGCCGCAGAATCACCACCGGTGAATCCACCGCCGCCAAATTCGAATCCAGCATTCCAGTTTGGCGGTGGCTCAAACTGCTGGCCTGCCTGCCAGTTCTCACCAAGCTGATCATAGGCTGCACGTTTCTCAGCGTCCTTGAGCACCTCGTATGCCTCGCCAACTTCCTTGAATTTGGACTCAGCGTCGTCTACTTCGCTAACATCCGGATGATATTTACGCGCCAGTTTACGATAGGCACGCTTGATGTCTTGTTGGGTCGCATTGCGGTCCAAACCGAGAATGTCGTAATAGTCCCTGAATTCCATGGTCGCCTATGTCTACTAAATGTCTCTATCTTATATGAGGTCGTTTTCTGCCAGTTAAAGGACGGCCCGAAAGAAATACCCGCTAGATAATCATCGAGAATAATGCCGTGTTACTCTATTGATGGACGCCATAACCGCAATCAGCTATTCAAAACCCTATACAAAACCGCACACCAGAACACACACCAGAACACCCATCAAATCATGCGAATGAAATCTAAGGAGAGAAAGTACGGTCATTCCCATAGCGAATTTAGGTTCCATAAATTGTCTTCACAATCTGGGCAAACGACTCACTACTAACAGGAAATCAGACATGCGACTCATTTCAGCACTCACACTTCTACTACTTTTACCTTTGACCGCGCTCGGCGCTGACGGCGTGATCAGCGTAAAGAGCCATCACTCAGTCAGTGAAACACTCGATAAGCTCGAAGGCATTCTGAAGGGAAAAGGCTTTAAGATCATCGCGAGAATCAACCATGGCGCCGCTGCGGCTAAAGTAGGCTTTGAGATACGAGATACAGAGCTTCTGATATTTGGCAATCCTAAAGCCGGTAGCCCTCTGATGGTTTGCCAACAATCGATAGCACTCGATCTGCCACAAAAAGCACTCGTGACCCAGGATGCCAAGGGTGATGTCTGGCTATCCTATAATGACCCGGCCTACCTCCAGTCGCGGCACGACATTAAGGGATGTGATGTGCAGCTAAAGAAGATTACCGGGGCATTGAGGAATTTTGCCAGGGCTGCGACTCACTGAGGAGCGGTCGCTAAAAAACCACTGGCTTCGAGAAGCCAGTACCCCATCAATGCTGCGCCCGCACTATAAGCAGATCCCGTTGGCGTAGATTTCCACGCATTCGAACAATGGTGCTGTTGTCTCAGTGCCTTCAAGTACCTCTACGCCTGTGAAAATCCGCATTCATGTTTAAAGAAGCGCTTACATATTAGTATACAATGTCTTGTTTTTGAACAGTGTTCAGTTACAATGTGATGATCGGAATAGATAACCACTGTATAAAATATGGTCTTAGCCTCCCACAAAGCCCAGTCACCAAGGGAAAAGCGATCTAACCGCACCCGAAAAGCTATTCTGGTCGCGGCACGGGACATCGTTAGCAGCAACGGTGTCGAAGCATTGTCTGTACGCAGAATTGCCAGAGAAATCGACTATAGCCCTGCCGCTCTCTATGAGTATTTCAAAAGCAAAGACGACATTATGGAAGCATTATGTCGGGAGGTTGATGCCAGTCTTGCATCCTATTTAAATGAACAAAACATCGCTGCAAGCCTGTCCCCGGCAAGTCGGTTGGTCGAAATAGGGATCAATTACCTCCGCTTTGCAAAGGAAAATGAGCGTGAATACGGCATTCTCTTTAGCGGGGCGCCACCCGGCCCTGACGAGACACCCGCCTATGGTTCTGCATTTTTAATACTGGTCGATGCAGTATCCGCATTACTCGCAGACCCCACTCATGACACGGACACCATCTTGAACAAGGAAGCCTTCGCCTATAGTTGTTGGGCGTTCGTTCATGGAATGGCCACACTCAATGTACAGGTCGCCGCCAAAACGACGCAGGACCTTGATGCCATAAACCGCGCAGCATTGACACGATTTATTTTTGGAAGTACCCCGAGAAATTTTATTGAGGAGCAAAACAGATGAGCCAGATAATCCCCGGTAGGTTTACGGCGCAAGCCGGTGACGACTTTGTCGTTTTTCTGATTGGCATGCGAATAAACAACTTTTGGGCAGTTCACAAATGGGCGCCCGTTGCCATGGCGATGGGCCCCATGTTGAAGGGTTTGTTTGAAGATAAGGAAAGCGGATTCCTTAGTGGTGAAGGATTTACCAACCTTCGTACAACCTGCCTGGTCCAATACTGGCGTTCATTCGATGACCTGGAACGATTCTCAAAAGACCCTGGTGCAACTCACCGGGCAGCCTGGCAAGCATTCAACAAGGCAGTCGGCAGTAATGGCATGGTCGGGATCTGGCATGAAACCTACAAGGTGAAAGCAGGAGACTACGAGTGTGTCTATGGCAATATGCCTCTGTTCGGTCTCGCTGCAGCCACCAAACAGGTTCCGGCGACGGGTAAGTGGGCCAAGGCCCGATCACGTATCAGGCAAGCGGCGAGCCAGGCAGAAGCCAGTGAGCAGCCGCATCTACAACCAGAAGTAGACAAAGTCACCTGATAACTGCCAGGTTAAATCAACGCTGATCATTCACACCCCCGGTGTGAACATGTTATTTAACGGTGATACCACCGTCCTGCAAATGTGGCATCGCAGACTAATTGGCAGTATCTGTCATCATATCATGCACGCCCCAATCGCAACCCTCGCAGGCAGTTCCTAGCCCGTGTTGCTCGAGGACTTCCTGTAGAAAGCCGAACCAGACGACGTTTGGCTCCCAAACGCTATCAAATGGTTTTTTTGCTTCAAGCAGGGTCACTTCCTGATATATCACCCGATAGAGCAAGCTGAATGTCGATGCGCGAAAGTTCACCTGACAATGAACCAGGGTATTTTTATGAGGTGCCTGTGTCATAACGCTTGCGAATAGTTCAAAGTCTTCTACGGTAGGGGCCATGAAATCGACCGGGATATGGATATATTCCATCCCCAGCCCCTTAACAATACTGTCTTCATAGGGGATTGCTGTTTCATTCTTGTTAAATGCAAGATAGATGATGCGTTCAACACCGCTCCTTGCAAGTTGCTTAAACTGTTCTTCAGATGGCTGGCCTGAACTGGCGAAGGTCGCGGTATATTGGCGAAAGTTTGAAATATCGGCAAAGCTTTTAAGGGCGACTTCTGCCTGAACAAAAAAACTTGAAGTGGTGAGCAGGAACAGCGACAAAATAGTGTTTTTCATGGTCCGGTCTCTCCGGGAAATGGTCCAGGGAACGTCTGATTAAATCTTAGGTTCGCAATACGATCCGGGCTCTCACCATACCGGGCGCATCGCCTCTATCGATGGATATCTGCTGCACCATCATGCCTTGTTTGCTCTGCACATGATCCAGGAGTCTAACCAGATCATTGAAGGCGACGGCGTCAAACCATACGCTGACCGCATCAGCACCTTCTGGTTGCAGGCGATTCGGCTTGATGCCCATCAACTGCGCGGAACGCGAAACCTCTGTCAGCAAGGATTGTCCTGACGGTGCGCTTGCACCACCCACACTCGCTTCTCTTGCCTGTTTCTCACTGGACTTCATGTACTGAATCAAGCTGAGCTGCCGGTCTCTCGCGGCTCTGGCATCAACATAGTACTGATTGACAGGGCCAAGTATCACAAAGTAAGTGAAAAGAAGAACAAAAAACAATGCCAGAGCCTTAACCGCGAGCTGATCCCCCCGTTCAAGATGACCATATCGATCAGCAAGAGGTTTTATCATCTCGCTTATTCGACTGCTTAAAGGGCTAAGGACATCCGCCAACATCGTCATTAGCTGCCTCCAAAGGATTGAATTTTGATACTACCTCTAACGGAATCTTCATCCTGGGAGATGGTTCCAATTTCAGCCTGGAGTCCGACGCGAGAAAGGCTTTCTGCAAAAAGAACAAGTTGTTCACTTCTTGGCGCTTCGAGTTGCAAAATGAGATCACCTCGACTTTCATTGTAATTAATATTCTGCACCGTCAAACTAGAGCCCGGGATATTGGCCGCTGCTTCTTCAAACATGGACATAAAAGACTTGCCATCGGATGAATTTCCACCACGAAGATGACCCGCCCAGCGTCGGCGAATATCCCGCACATTTCGATCCGTCGGAAACACTTCCTTGTAGAGCGCCCTTGCTTCTTCTGCATATCGATCTGTTTGCATGTCGAGGAAAATCGCCTGCCCCAATGTCAGCAGAAGATGTGCAAAAAAAGCGCAGGCAGCCAGCACAGCAACAGATTTCCAGCCGCTTCCCTTACTACTCTTCTTCGTTTGGGTTTTAAATTCACCCTGAAGCAAATTGACAGAACCCAGGTCTACATGACGACAGATTTCTTCGAAGCCTCTGTGGGGAAGTTCATGTATTGTCAATTCAGTCGCTTCGAATGCATCAATCTCTGAAATGGCCAGATTAACAGGTTCTCGTTCTTCCGGAGAAACATAGATCTCAATGTGTTCCTGATCAGAATCTTCCATGAGTGCCAGGGTCATGGCCAGATGCTTGATATCTGTGGTTAAACCACTCATTCCACTCGTCAGAATATGTGCACGCATACCATCGATTAAAATATTTGTGCCGTCACCATGGGGAATCATGAGGAAATCCACGCCAACAAATATGGGTTCTAAATCTATCTCCCGCAGCGATCGCAATTGTTGTTCAAACCAAATGCGATTGACAATGAGAACTTCCAGAGAATTATCAGCAATCCTTTTACCCAGTGCAAAGTGACAATCATCAATGTCATCCGCGAGTTGCTCTTCGACGGCAAAGGGGACTGCCTGAACAATCTGGCGTTGCTGTTTGCTCGGTATATTGGCATGTGTCAACAAAACATGTTCGCCGCCAATCAATAGCCTGGTATCCCCTTGCCAGTGAATATCGGCGATTAGATCTTTGAATTCGTCGAATGTACCCCGGCCACGCAATCGAACCTCACTGCCACTATCATCTAGCAGCAGCCAATCAAGCTGTCCATCGACCAGTCTGAGGATCAAATTCTCAGGCATAATTTTCCTCAGACATGCTTTTTCTCAAACACGGTATTTCCAAGGCATGGTTTTCGCCCCTGTAGGGCGCCTTGAATTTAAGCATCGGTTCCATCCTCTATGGCATCATCGTCATCTACTGGCTTGCGTACAATGGGCAAAATTTTATTGCTATTGTTCCTGTATATCACCCTGGTGCTACCATCAACTAGATCTCTTTGCACAATGCTTGTCAGGTAGGAGAACCTCTCCTGATATCGCGCAATTATCCTGACCTGAAAAAAAGCTGATTGTACACCAAGACCTTGTACAGTGACGCCCATTCCAGCGACTTCAGGAGATTGAAGAAATTCCGTGACCGATTTGAACCCTTCCGTCGTGTCCCTTGTGGCAATTAATTGTGCTGCGGCTTCAGTCGTTAACTTACTTGATATTGTCTGCAGGACAACAGCCTCAGCTGTATTAACATTCAAGCCAGCTTCCAGGTCAGGAAGGGCCGACAAGTAAGGCAATAGTTTCTGGTATGTCTCATCATCCATTTCGAGCAGCAGACGTAATTCTGAAAGGTCTACCATGGGTTGCCCACTGGTTCTAAAGGGCCGGTCCAGACCGAGATATTGGTAATCTTCTGCTCCCAGTTGTCGCGTATTCTCATCTGCATCAACCCAGTCGCCGATACGATCCACAAATACCCTATCCACACCTATCTGGGAAAAGAGGCTGAAAAAACGCTCCGTGATTTGCGCGCTATTTACCCCGGTTCCCGTTGCCCCGTTGCCAATTGTATCGTTTCCAGCGGCCCCGGTTTGAGCCAGACTATTCACATTCAACTTACTCTGCATGTCTTCAATTTGAACCCGAACATCACCTTCATCAAATTCAAACTTCATTTCCTGATTTGCCCAAGCATCCGTCAAAATATCAATTTTATCCCCTTTGTCGAAGTCTTCCCAGAGGATCTGACGTGCCAATTCCTCGCCGCCTAGTGCATATTGCTTCGCCTGGCTCTGGCTGAAAAAGTTACGGGTGCGAAGAATCGTCGTGTTCTGATCGCGTACCATGGCAACGCCCAGCACTGTTGCAATAACGACGACCAGCAGGATCGTCACCAGTGCAACGCCTTTCTGCGCTTCTCTAAACTGCCTCCTGTTCATCATCGGGCGTTTCTTAACAGCGCCAGGATTCAAGTTGCGACGCGCTCTGGATCTAACGATCATTGTTAACTCCACCGGTGCGAACACCACCACGCTTCTTTTCGTCATTTCGTTTTGCGCCGGCATTATTCGGTGCCGGGGCCTGACCGCCTTGCGTGTTATCACCTTGCGCACTCCCGTGCTTGATGGCCTTGGCGAGTGACGCAAGGGCATAGACGCGTCGAATTTCACCCATCTGTTTTGTCTTAATAATGACCTCGACCGCCTGCGGTAGAGCCGCATCAGAATCAGGATCAGAATCAGAGTCAGGCCAGTTGGATTTGCCCTTCCCTTCAATGTCTAATAGATTAATTCGAAAGTCTTCAACATCAGGGAGAATCTCCTGACTAATGGGTTTGGAGTCCTGCGCTCTATCAACTACCAGCCAGAAACGTCGGGTTAGTATTTTATCCTTTAGTTCGTAGGCAACTCTCTGCAGATTGCTTCTCTTGAGGTGCGCTGGATTGTTCCAGCCGGTTCGCGTTAGCTCAACCTGATAACGTCCGGTGCCGACCAGTAGAGGCTCCTTCACCTCACCATACTCATCCCGTATTCGGCGAGGAACAATCTGCGTAAAGTCCCGCTCTAAGGTGGTAAAGACTCGCGCCAGCGAAATAATGTTCTGGTTTTTAGCTTTGGTGATTTCATGGGTGTCGATGATGGTACGCAACATCTTGTTGGCGCCCAGCCCGATGACAGCGAAAATAGACATGGCGACCAGTATTTCCAGAAGTGTGAAGCCACCCGTCCTGTGGAAAGATGTGGAAGTCCGTCTGTATCTACCCATGACTATTAATGTTTCCCAACAAATCCACTGAGCGTCACAATGGGGCTGTCCAGATCCTGTTCCTGAAAAACGGCGACTTCAATTCGTCTCATGTTTTCATTCTTCGTGGATTTGATATCAACCTGTACTTCCCAATCAATATCGCCCATTCTTACATTTTTACTCTTGCGGCCAACTGATGGATAGTTTTTCTCATCACGAGGCGCCGAACGCAGTTCCGCTATCTCATTTTCAGCAACCCACCAGGCCAGCGTTCGCTCCTGAATCAACGCCGTCTGGTAAACTGTCATAGACGCATTACGGATAAGCGCTGCCGATACAATGGCAAAGATGGCGAGCGCGATCATGATCTCCACCAGTGTGAAGCCCTTGTTCCAGTGTTGATGACCTATTGCACTAACGCTCATCTTCATCGCTCTGCCAACTGATGGCACCATATCCATCGGATTCAAGTATTCGGATAAGATCCCGGTCCAGGGTAGATTCTATTTCCAGTTCAAAGGGCGTGATTTCACCACTGGATAGAATCAAGACGGGTGGTGCCTCATCTTCGCCAAGGGTCAGTTTATCCCCTTCGACTGAAAGTGATAGACGCACGCTATCGTCGATAGACCTCTCCTGGAAAGGTCGCTCTTCCAATTGTTCCCACAATTGTTGCACGTCGTTGTAGACATAAAAACGATAGCTATCTCGCTCTGGCCTAAAGCCATATTCATTCGCCGTTACCACTGCTTCATCGCGCAGCATTTCAACCAACACTTTGACTCTGTTTGCTTCTGCATCAAAGTCACCCGTTTGCGTGAAGCTTGGTAGGTTGACGACAGCGATGCCGGTCATGATAGAAATAATAAACAACACAACCAGTATTTCAATCAGTGTGAAGCCACTAGGATATTGCACTCTAGTCTTCACGTTAGGCATTGTCGCCGTGGCGGATGCCTGCCTGAATTGACCAATCGCGTTAAAGCTCGGAAAGTCTGATGTCGGCATCAATTGTTTCACCACCGTCTTTTCGATCGGCACCGAAGGAATAGACTTCCATGTTGCGATCTTCATTGACGTAAAGGTAGGGTTCACCCCATGGGTCAATGGGCAAACGTTTCAGATACCCCTGCGGATTCCAGCGACGCGGTTCCGGGAAACCCGAGGGCTCTTCAACCAGGGCATCCAACCCCTGATCGCTACTGGGATAGACACCATTATCCAGACGATAGAGTTCCAGCGCATTGCCAATTTGCTGAATGTCTGCTCGCGCTGCAGTCACCCTCGCTTCATCTGGTCGACCAATGATATTTGGTACAATCAATGCACCAAGAATGCCCAGAATAACGACCACAACCATTATCTCAATCAGTGTAAAACCTTTAGTGTGTGTGGCGTTCATATCTCTCCAGTCTCCAATGTAGTCACTTGACCAGTACCTATTTTAGCCTGATCTCTTCTTCTATTCATGTCCCTGTCCATTCAAGTGGTTGTCTGTTCCTCTGTTCACAAGCTGCGGCATCCGGTTATACCACCAGTTGGTTCAGATTCATGATTGGTAGCAGAATGGCCATCACGATGACAAAAACAGCACCCCCCATCACTATCAGCATCAGGGGTCCAAAAAGGCTTAGCAAAATACCCAGTAGCAGTTCTACATCCTGCTGCATGTGATCTGATACCCGGGCAAGCATGTCATCTAATTGCCCGCTCGCTTCACCACTGGCAATCATGTACAACATCATGGGCGGGAAATATCCACTCTGCTCCAGCGCTCCGTTAAGACTGGAACCTTCGCTCACTTTAACTGTGGCTTCTGAAACCTTCGCCTTCAACCAGGTGTTGGAGACCACTTCACCGGCGATCCTCATGGCTTCCACCAGCGGCACACCACTTCTGGACAAGATGCTTAAGGTACTTGCAAACTGAGCCGTGTTAAAACCACGGCTCATCTTGGCAATCAGGGGTAGATGCAGAAGCCTTCTATCGTACGAAAGTCGAAAAGCCGGCACCTGTAATAGACGCTTGAACCCAAAGGCAAGCAACACAAGAATCACCAAGACCAACAAACCGTAGTCGGCGACAAAATCACTGGCCGAAATAACCATAATGGTCAGCACAGGTAGTTCCTGACCCGTATCTGCAAACACTTCAATAATGTCTGGTACAACAAAGCCCAACAATCCCGCAAGAATCGATACCGTCAGGACAAATAAGACAACCGGATACACCATTGCCTGTTGGATTCTACTTCTGGATTCCTGTTGTGATTCGGTAAAGTCTGCGAGCCGATTCAGAACGAGATCCAGGTGCCCTGCGGATTCACCCGCTGAAACCGTCGCCCGGTAAAGATCAGGGAAGGCTTTTGGAAATTCGGAAAAGGCATTGGCAAGAGAAAAACCTTCCATCACCTTCGAGCGTACTGATACCAGCATACGGTGCGTTTTCGGGTTTTCATTCTGCTTTGAAACAGCAAGCAACGCTTCTTCTACCGGGAGCCCTGCTGCGATGAGCGTGGATAATTGCCGGGTAAGTAATGCGCGTTCACTGACAGACAACGATGGTTTAAAATATTCGGCGAAGGGATTGTTCTTATTCTCACCCTTCTTCTCGTAGGTAATTGCCACCGACAAGGGTGAAAGACCCTTGTCGCGAAGAATCTGACGCGCCTGTCTGCCGCTGTCGGCTTCTATAACGCCTTTTTCTTCTTTTCCCCGACCATTGAGAGCGGTGTATTCAAATGCGGCCATCTGCGGGACTAATCTTCCATGGTGACGCGAAGGACTTCATCGATGGTAGTTGACCCTTCAAGTACTTTTGACCGCCCATCCTCGCGAATACCGGTGGTTCGCGTTCGAGCCTGTTGTTCGATATCCAGTTCTGAGGCTCCGCTATGGATCATCCTGCGCATTTCATCATCCACCAGCACAACCTCATAGATACCACGCCTGCCTTTGTAGCCTTCATTAGCACAGGCATCACATCCTTTCGCGCGATAAATGGTTGGCGCTTCAGTGACCGCCATCTTGAGAAATTCACATTCATATTCATCTGCTGTATAGCCCTCGCGACATTTGGGGCAGAGTGTTCTCACCAGCCGTTGTGCCAGAAGACCAACAATACTGTTACTCAGTAAATAAGGTTGAACGCCCATATTCTCTAAACGGGTTAATGCGCCGACTGCTGTGTTGGTGTGAATAGTTGACAGTACCAGGTGACCGGTCAGGCTCGCCTGCACAGAAATGTCTGCTGTTTCATAATCGCGAATCTCCCCGACCATCACCACATCCGGGTCCTGTCGGAGAATGGCTCTGAGTCCCTTGGCGAACGTCATATCAGCCTTGCTGTTAACCTGTGTCTGCCCAATGCCTTCCACATCGTATTCGATGGGGTCTTCTACCGTCAGAATATTTCGGCTGCGATCATTAAGTTGATCAAGACAGGCATAAAGGGTGGTGGACTTACCAGAGCCAGTAGGTCCTGTGACCAGGATAATGCCATGAGGTCTTGCCACTAACATTTCCATCGATTTCATATCTTTGGCATTCATGCCCAGGTGGGACAAGTCGCGTCGCCCTTCCTGCTTGTCCAGCAAGCGCATCACCACCCGCTCACCATTACTCGCCGGAATGGTGGATACACGAACATCCACTTCCTTGCCGCCGACCCGCACCGAGATCCGGCCATCCTGCGGTAGTCGCTTCTCGGCAATATCCAGTTTCGCCATGACTTTAATTCTGGACACTAATAATGGCGCCAGTGCGCGTCGCGGGCTGACCACCTCACGCAAAACACCATCAACCCTGAATCGGATAACAAGCCTGGTTTCGTAGGTTTCCACGTGAATATCTGAAGCATCGACCTTCACGGCTTCTGTCAGCAGACTATTGATCAATTTGATGATCGGTGCATCATCTTCCTGTTCAAGCAGGTCTCCCGTTTCGGGAATGAGATCAACAATGCTGCCCAGGTCCATTTCATCGCCCAGGTCTTCAATCATCTGCATGGCTTCACCCGTATCATCCTGATAGGCACTGGATAAGTTCCGGTCGAAAGTCGCCATATCAACTTCGCGACAGTCAAAATCTGCACCAGCAAAACGGCGCACTTCTGCAAATACTTCCGTGGTCAGTCCTTTCTTATACAAAACAGCCATGCCTTGCTCGCTATCAGGCATCAGAATCACGCCATGCCGTTTTGCGAATCCAAAGGGAAGTCGGGGAATTGCTGCTGTCTCACTCATCAATTTATTCTATACTATGTGTTAATAAATAGCCGTAACTAATTGTTTTATAACGGGCTATCTAGTTTATTTACATTCGGTTTTTCGGAATCGCTGTATTCTATCGCTATTGCAGGAATGTCACTACACCTAAACTACTCACATTAGTTTTCGATGCAGGGCTTCACTAGTTTGCGATTCCACCGTACCATAAGTACTATTTATCATATTTCGCATTTCTAATTCAGGTTAATGATGGGCAGATGACTGCACCATTTTGGACCTTCGAGACAATTTCATGAAACTGAGTGACATAGACCTAAACCTGTTTGTCGTCTTTGACGCCATTTATACAGAAGGAAACCTGACGCGCGCAGGAGAGATCATCGGGATTACCCAGCCTGCTGTCTCTAACTCCCTTTCACGCCTGAGGACTTTGTTCGACGACCCGCTTTTTGTTCGCACCGCTGAAGGTATGGTGCCGACACCTGTGGCGCAAAATATTATCGGTTCTGTCCGACAAGCCCTGGGACTCATACGTTCCAGCGTACAGGAAAGTGAGCTTTTCGACCCCAGGGTATCCGACAAACGTTTTCGAGTATCAATGACGGATTTATCTCAGGCGATAATTCTGCCCTGGCTCTATGGCAAAATTATGAGTGACGCACCCATGGTTTCAGTGGACAGTTACCACGTTCACCGCCGTGATATGAATATAGAATTGGCATCGGGAAATCTGGATCTGGCCATCGATATTCCATTACCACCTGATCCACAGATCAAGCAGGCTCCCCTTTTCTCTCATCCACATGTTTGTGTCATCCGTAATGATCACGACCTGGTGAAAGATCAACTGGATATGAACACCTATCTCAGTCTCCAGCATATACACATATCCTCTCGCCGTGGTGGGCTCGGCCATGTAGATCTGACACTCGGGAAGATGGGGAAAAAACGAAAGATTGCCTTAAGGACACAACATTATCTTGCTACATCGCAACTGGTCTCACGAACGGATCTTGCATTGACGGTACCGCGAATATTCGCCGATTTTCTGGCCAATGTTTCGCCGGTTCGCTATCTCAGCTTGCCATTTGAAGTACCCAATCTTGAATCTTATCTCTACTGGCATGAAAGTACGGACCAGGATCAGGCAAATCAGTGGATGCGCAACCTGCTGCTATCCCTGCATGGTAAATTGCGAACTTGAATAACAAACCCTGTCTGTTAAATACCGTCTGCTGATAAAAAGTGTGGGATAATCACTGAATGATATTTGTTGGTAGTCATATCCTTTCGGTTGCACAATTTGATCGTCCAGCGATTGAACGAGTCTTTGAAGTCGCAGACCAGATGGAGCCATTCGCCAATCGGCAAAAGGTCACCCGTGTTCTGGAAGGGGCCATTCTAGGCAATATGTTCTTCGAACCGAGCACCCGAACCCGTGTCAGTTTTGGCTGCGCCTGGAATTTACTGGGCGGGGAAGTCCGCGAAACCACCGAGATAAAATCTTCTGCCATCGCCAAGGGCGAGTCATTCTACGATACGGCAAGAGTGTTAAGCGGCTACAGCGATATGATAGTGATGCGCCACCAGCTCGAAGGCTCTGTAGATGAGTTCGCCTATGCCAGTCGGGTACCGGTCATCAACGGTGGTGATGGAGCAAATGAGCACCCGAGTCAGGCGTTGTTGGACCTCTATACCATCAGAAAGGAAATGGCAGATCGCGGCAAAGGTATAGATAAGTTGCGAATCGCCCTGGTTGGCGATCTTCGATACGGACGCGCGGTGCACTCATTGTGCAAGCTGTTATCGCTCTACGAAGATCTTCACTTTACCCTGATCTCGCCGCCCGAACTGAGTCTTTCTGAAGATTACATTGCCGGTATTAGAGATCACGGACATCAGGTAGCGGAATCAGAAGAAATGCAATCTGGCATACAACACGCCGATATTGTGTATGTCACCCGAACCCAGGAAGAACGCTTTCCCAGTCAGGAAGATGCTGATAAATACAAAGGCTTATTCCGGCTTAACCAGTCTATCTATACCGAATATTGCGAACCAAATACCGTCATCATGCATCCCCTTCCCCGTGATTCCAGAGCAGATGCGAACGAGTTGGATAATGATTTAAATGAAAACCCTAACCTTGCAATATTCAGACAAACAGACAATGGTGTATTAGTTCGGATGGCACTTTTCGCACTTATTCTCGATGTGGTGGACCAGGTTGAGGAGAGCGCCAGGGATGTTAACTGGTATACTGCAAAACGGTTCTAGCCGCTTTTAGTGACGGTATAAATTTACAATTTGAAATTGCCTAGAGCGACCAGGCTGGCCCGGCGTACAAATGCAAAAGTCTGTCCATGAAGTCGTAAAGGCGTTAATACGTGAAAACTCTAATGCGTGAAATCTCTCTATGAAAGTTCAATACAAGAGCCTTAACTTTGGCTTAGATGAAACCCTGAACATGTTGCGCGATCAGGTTAATCGATTTGCCGCAGACGAAATTGCGCCGAGAGCGTCTGAAATCGATGTGACTAACGAGTTTCCCATGGACCTGTGGAAGAAGTTCGGCGATATGGGTTTACTCGGTATCACTGTTTCCGAAGAGTATGGTGGAGCCGGGTTGGGATACCTGGCGCACTGTATCGCCGTCGAAGAACTCAGCCGCGCATCAGCATCCGTCGCCCTCAGTTATGGCGCCCATTCCAACCTGTGCGTTAACCAGATTTTCAGGAATGGCACAGAGGATCAAAAGAAGCACTACCTGCCATCCTTGATAAGCGGAGACGCCGTCGGCGCACTCGCCATGAGCGAACACAACGCCGGTAGTGATGTCGTCAGCATGCAATTGAAAGCTGTGCAGGATGGCGATGACTATATCCTTAATGGATCAAAAATGTGGATCACCAATGGACCCGATGCAAACACCTATGTGATTTATGCGAAGACAGAACCTGACGCAGGTCCACGCGGCATCACCGCCTTTATCGTCGAACGAGACTGTGCTGGTTTCAGCCGGTCACCCAAACTCGATAAGCTGGGGATGCGAGGTTCCAATACCTGCGAACTGGTATTTGAAGATTGCAGAGTGCCTGCCACTAACATTCTCGGCAAGAAAAACGAAGGTGTGAAAGTTTTAATGGGTGGTCTCGACTATGAACGTGTGGTCCTGACGGCCGGTCCCGTTGGCATTATGCAAGCCTGTATGGATCTCGTCATACCCTATGTCCATGAACGTAAACAATTTGGACAGGCAATCGGTGAGTTCCAGTTGATACAAGGCAAACTGGCAGACATGTACGCGAAAATGAACGCCAGCAGAGCCTATCTCTACGCGGTGGCATCGGCATGCGATCGTGGTGAAACCACGCGCAAAGACGCGGCGGCAGCAATCCTTTATTGTGCAGAAAATGCAACCCAAATGTCTCTCGATGCTATTCAACTGCTCGGTGGAAATGGTTACATCAACGATTATCCGAGCGGCCGATTACTGCGCGATGCGAAGCTCTACGAAATTGGTGCCGGGACATCCGAGGTACGCCGTATGCTGGTGGGTCGAGAACTATTCAACGAGTCCAAATAAATCATGTCTTTGATTAAATCGAAGGTGAATATCCATTCACCAGATTTCAAAACCAATCAAGCAAAAATGCAGACGATTATCGACGACCTGGCGTCCAGGTTTAGCGTCATTCAGTGTGGTGGACCAGAGTCATCTCGTCAGCGACACCTTGAACGCGGCAAACTACTACCCCGGGATAGAGTCGATCAACTACTGGATCCCGGCTCGCCTTTTCTGGAACTCTCACAATTTGCAGGATTTGGCCTCTACAATGATGAATCACCCTGCGGCAGCATTATCACCGGCATAGGCATGGTCTCTGGCCAGGAATGTGTCATCGTTGCCAACGACGCTACTGTTAAAGGGGGCACCTATTACCCTATCACGGTGAAGAAACATCTACGGGCACAGGCAATAGCCGAGCAGTCCAACCTGCCCTGTATCTATCTTGTTGATTCTGGTGGCGCCAATCTACCCCATCAGGACGAAATATTTGCAGACCGAAATCACTTTGGCCATATTTTCTACAATCAGGCAACCATGTCCGCCAGGGGGATTCCACAAATTGCAGCGGTCATGGGGTCCTGCACGGCGGGTGGTGCCTACGTACCGGCAATGGCAGACGAAAGTATTATCGTCAAGGAACAGGGCACAATATTTCTGGCGGGTCCACCATTGGTGAAAGCCGCAACGGGTGAAGTCGTCAGTGCCGAGGCTCTCGGTGGTGCTGATGTACACACAAAGGTCTCTGGTGTTGCAGACCACCTTGCCGATGATGATCTGCATGCCTTACAGATCATCAGGCGAATTGTTAACAACCTTAACCGAACCAGGCCGGATCAGTTGAAGCGACAGACGCCTGTCGAACCTCTCTACCCTGCTTCTGAAATCTACGGCATTGTATCGACAGACCTTGCCAAGCCCTATGATGTCAGAGAGGTGATCGCGCGGCTTGTTGATGGATCAGTACTCGATGAGTTCAAAGAAAACTATGGCACCACACTGGTCTGCGGGTTTGCCCACCTTCACGGTATGCCTATCGGGATACTCGCTAACAACGGTATTCTGTTTTCGGAATCTGCCCAAAAAGGCGCACACTTCATTGAGCTCTGTTGCCAACGAAAGATACCCCTTTTGTTTCTACAAAATATTATGGGTTTTATGGTTGGCGAAAAATACGAGACAGAAGGCATTGCAAAGCACGGCGCTAAAATGGTTACCGCCGTTTCCTGCGCCAGGGTACCAAAACTAACCGTTATCATCGGTGGTAGTTTTGGAGCGGGGAATTATGGCATGTGTGGTCGCGCATACGATCCGAATTTTCTCTGGATGTGGCCGAATGCCAGAATCTCTGTCATGGGTGGTCAGCAGGCA
>CAZAZB010000023.1:0-18808 GCA_964489485.1 uncultured Pseudomonadales bacterium
GTCGGCTTCGGCAAAACAGAAGTTGCCATGCGCGCCGCTTTTATTGCCGTACAGTCAGGCAAGCAGGTCGCCATACTGGTACCTACCACCCTGCTCGCTCAACAGCATAACGAAACCTTTAAGGACCGATTTGCCAACTGGCCAGTCAACATCGATTCGATCTCAAGATTCAGAACGGGCAAGGAACAAAAAGCGACCAAAGAAAAAATGGCAGCTGGTAGCCTTGATATCGTTATCGGCACCCATGCACTCATTCAGGATGGGCTGAAGTTTAAGAATCTGGGATTGCTCATTATCGATGAAGAGCACCGATTTGGTGTGCGACAAAAAGAGAAGCTGAAATCACTGCGGGCAGAAGTCGATATTCTGACCATGACAGCAACGCCCATCCCGCGCACGCTTAATATGGCGATGTCGGGTATGCGTGATCTGAGCATCATTGCGACCCCACCCGCCAAACGACTCTCGATCAAAACATTTGTACGGCAACACAATGAGGGCATGATCAAGGAAGCACTACAGCGAGAGCTCATGCGCGGCGGCCAGGTTTACTATCTGCACAATGAAGTGAAGACAATCGAGGAAACAGCCAATAAGGTCCAGGAACTTGCACCCCAGGCAAGAGTCGCCATCGGCCATGGGCAGATGCGCGAACGGGAACTGGAACAGGTGATGTCTGACTTTTACCATAAGCGAGTGAATGTTCTGGTGTGTACCACCATTATTGAAACCGGCATTGATATCCCGAGTGCCAACACCATTATTATTGATCGTGCGGACAAGTTTGGACTGGCGCAAATTCACCAATTAAGAGGCCGGGTAGGTCGTTCCCACCATCAGGCATACGCCTATCTACTCACACCTCATCGTAAGGCAATGACAAAGGACGCTCACAAACGTCTTGAGGCAATATCCGAGGCAGAAGATCTGGGCTCAGGTTTCGTGTTGGCGACCCATGACCTGGAAATTAGAGGTGCAGGCGAACTGCTTGGCGATGAACAGACAGGCAACCTTCAAACGGTAGGTTATTCCCTGTATATGGAAATGTTAGATCGCGCTGTGAAGGCCATACAGGATGGAAAAACACCCAACCTCGATCGCCCCCTTAAAGAAGGCACAGAGGTCAACGTACGATTGCCGGCACTCATTCCGTCTACCTACTTACCAGATGTCCATACACGCCTGGTACTCTATAAACGAATCTCAAATGCGCTGAATGATGACCAACTTCGGGAGTTGCAGGTGGAAATGATCGATCGATTTGGTTTACTACCGGAACCGGTCAAAACACTCTTCCGGGTCACAAAGTTAAAACTTCGTGCGGAAATTTTGGGCATCAAGAAAATCGATGCAGGGGATAAAGGTGGCAGGCTGGAATTTGATCAGGATACTTCCATCGATGTGGGTGCAATTGTTCATCTGGTACAGTCAGAGCCCCATCGTTATAAACTGGCGACCGCCAATCAGTTAGCCTTTGAAGAGAAGATGGAAAAACCGGAAACTCGTTTCACGAAGATTGAACGATTGTTGGAACGACTTGAAGAAAGGCAGGTCGCCATTGCGAGTTAACATTTGGAAATATGAGTCGGGCAGCCATGACTTAGGAAAACATGAATTAAGAAAATATGAGCTAAGAAAATATGAGCTAGATGGGCGTAATCTACATAAACATGAGACAAACAAGGATGAACAAGCAGACAGGGATTTACCCACATGAAATTGATGCGCTATGATTAGCAGATCCCAACAAATACTTCTCGCCCTCACCTTCGCAGCGACACCTCTGGCAGCGATTCACGCCGCAACTTCAGAGGGCACCAGCTACAAAAACTGGTACCAGATCGAAGTCGTTATCTTCAAGCAATCTCAACCACTGGTCAGCGATGAAGTCTGGCCGCTTGAAACCATTGCCTACCCGGAGGAAATGATATCCGTTGCGCCATCTGATGATACGCAAATCACGCCATACCGCCTCAGCCAGCTGGAATTCATCAATGATCCAAGCGAGCCTCTAACAGGCGAATCCTTTGAAGCCATTGACACTGAAGTAGCCCAGGATGATTTTTTATTCGGCGACCAGGGAAATGCTAGCCACAACCGGCAATTGCTGGAATCCATTAACCGCCCTCGAATCCCGATCGTTGAAGCCAATCCCGAAGAAGAGGAAAGGCGGAATCGACTGGATGGCATGAACGAATTATTAGGGGATGGCCTTTCAGAGGATGGCTTTTCAGCAGCTGGATTGTCGAAAGATGGTCTGTCGGGAGAAGGTTCGCCAGATGAAATGCCGGGGAACGCGGCCGTCTCTAGCGCGCCGGGGCTTGATTTCAACCTGGCCAATCAACTGCTCGACAGGTTATTGCCGGAGGCATTTAGATCACTCGGCGATAACAAGATGGAACTCAACAAGATCGCACGAAGCCTGCGTCGCTCTTCAAAATATCAGCTTGTTCTACACGAGGCATGGTTGCAGCCCATCAACAGTAAACCGACCGCCGTATTGATACAGGCGGGTGATCGATACGATGATCTCTACGACATAGATGGAACGCTTAGTTTTAGTCGCTCGAGATTCCTGCATGTGCGGACCGATCTTTGGTTTACCCGATTCGAACAGCGATATAACCAGCAACAACTTATGTCGCTGGCAGCCACTGATCTACCGGGAATTGATCTACCGGGGAATGATCTTCCGGAAAATGCAGGTGATTATCCTGATCTTGTCGCATTGGAAAAAAAACACGATACCTATATCGCAGTGCACTCATATCCACTCCGGCACTCACGGCGCATGCGCAGCTCCGTGCTGCACTATATCGACCACCCTTTCTTCGGTATCCTTGTGAAGATAAACCGGTTTGACTATTCGCCCGAACCAGAGTCGGACGCGGCAAATGGTGCCGCCGAATAATGCCGGATAACATCCAGCACCCAGGATAATCCCAGTGTCATTGCGGCATGGATTTCCGGCAAACCAATCGGTTCTTCATTGATGCCAGCGCCCGCATTCACATTGACAGAAATACCCGCATAGGGAAGGTCGCGTTCCCTTGCCAGTGCAAGTTCCGGCATTGCCGTCATGCCAACAATGTCGCAGCCATCAACTCTTAGCCGACGAATTTCCGCTGCAGTTTCAAGCCTTGGGCCCTGAGTACACCCATAAACGCCACCATCCTGGAATACGATATCTGCATTTTCTGCCTGTGCTTTTACTGCTGCCGCCACCACGAGATCTCGTAAAGTTTCATCGTAGGGGTAGGTGAAATCAATATAGAAAATTTCGTCATCATAGAAGGTTTGATGGCGTCCATAGGTGTAATCAATCACCTGATCGGGAATGATAATCTGGGGAACCGCAAGGGATGCATCCACTCCACCGACTGCTGTCACACCAATGACATGGCTCGCACCTGATGCAATCAGCGCATCAATATTTGCCCGATAGTTAATCTTGTGCGGCTGAAAACGTGGTGGATGACCATGGCGGGGTAGAAACAATAAAGGAATGCCATTCATCATGCCGCGTTCAACATAGGCTGAGCCAAAGGCCGTTTCTACCTCGAGTGATTCCACATCAGACATTCCACCGAGTTCACCAAAACCCGTACCACCCACTATTGCTAACATTTTTGGTCTATCTCCCAAAATCCCATCCTAACTAAAACCAAATAGCAGGATACTAGTCTACCCTTGGAGGCAACGGTTCTCCGGTTCCGCATGTCCGACCGGTGGTGTCCCATTGCCGCACCGGCGTGAACCCATCCCTGGGGCCTGACTTTCGGCCGTCCTGGCCTCGAGTCTGCTGCAATGGGACACCACCGGTCAAACATGCTCCATGAGACTAAACTTGCACTAGTCTTTTGTTTCCTCAGAAAGCCTGGCAATCCTGCGCACCATACCATTCATGGTTGCAAGAGAGGTCAGGTGACAATAGATCCATGCCAGCTCACCAGACCGGAAAAGCTCCAGCGCTTTTTCATCACTGAGGTCGAGCAATTTCTTCTCGTCAACGGCAAGCAAACCTGTCAATGCAAACTGCTCTCCATCTGCCATATCAATCTTGGCATCGAGCGTCATCAGCAGCTCCATATCGATAAGGCGTTTTACGAAGTGTTCGGTTCGCTGATACTGCATCTGGTACTCGTCAAGAAAATCGAGTGCCTGTTGCAACGCGGGTGTCGGCTCATCGCCTTCAAATAGCGGCTCACCTTCATCTTTGCTGAAGCCTTCAAAAGCCTCATCAATGCAAACGACTCTCTGTTCTTCTTTTCCTGTTTCTGCGAGTACAAAAGGATAACGTCGAACGAAGGCTGGAATATAATTGGCATCCCAGGCGCCGTCTTCGGTGAGAAATAGGTTCTGTTCGTTTTTCAAACCCAATAGCGCCACGGGTACCACTGCATCACCGGATTTAGCAAAAACAATCGGATACTCCTTGGACGCTTCAGCAAATTCTACGCCTGCCAGAATGACAGAGTTGGTTTTTGCCGCAAATTGATAAGTATTCAACGCGGGCTTGATCTTGTAGTCCTTGTGGTCGATCTTGTTGAGTGCCACAGGATTGTCGTAAAAAAGTAGGTCAGCCATTGGTGAGTTCCTGATTTATTAGGCGCGTACTATGCTCAAAGAAGGCGTCAGAGTAAAGTGCCAAAATGTAAAGCCGGGCAGCGGATTACTCTGCCCCTTCGATGTGAATTGTCGAGGTTGGAAATGCAAACTCTGCACCATGAGATTCTATAATTTTGACGATTTCCAACAGTATCTTTTCTTTAATACCGTGAAACTTCACCCAGTCTGTGGTCTTGGTAAATGTATACACAAAGAAGTCCATGCTGGATGCTGCAAAGGCATTAAAATTAACGATTAGCGTTCTGTCCTGGGCAATATCTTCGTGGTTGGCGAGCATGTTGTGGACATCCTCAACAATAGTCGCCATCTTCCCTGCATCACAGTAGCGCACACCAATCGTTTCGTAGATGCGACGATTTCTCATCCGCGATGGATTCTCCAAGGCAATGGTCGCAAAAATAGAATTAGGGACGTAGAGCGGACGTTGCTGAAAAGTTCGAATCTCGGTGAGACGCCAGCCGATATTGATGACGGTGCCTTCTATGTCTCGGTCCGGGCTTCTGATCCAGTCACCCACTGAAAAGGGTCTGTCCAGGTAAATCATCAATCCACCGAAGAAGTTGGCGAGCAGGTCTTTCGCAGCAAAACCCACGGCGATGCCACCAATCCCTCCAAACGCCATGATCCCTGAAATACTGACCCCGAGTGTTTGTAGTACAGATAACGCGGCCGTAATGAGAACGGAAACCCGGAGCAACTTGCCGATTGCCGTAACCGTGGTGATATCTGAGCCCTGGCGGATCAGTGCCGATTCAACTTCACGAATAAAGCGAGTCAGAAAGAGCGCTATTAAACCCACAATAGCGATATATCGCCCAGGCACAATAATATAGTCCATCAGTCCGGTATCAGCTTTGACCGAGACTACCTCCGCTGCAAATGACAGACCCAGTACCCAGATGATCCAGGCTGCGGGAACACGGACGGCATTCAGTAGCGCATCATCCCAGAGTGTTCGCGTCTTGCGAACACTGGAATCCAATCGGTCAAAAACCTTACGTGCAAGATAGTTGAGCAACAGCGTGACAAAGACAATGCTGAATACCAGCAAGGTGGTCGGGTCTGTTATCCAGCCTGCGACATCGGTTGCAGTGGTTTCAATACTTTCCATTCTTCCGGGTCCCTACTTATGTTAGCGCTAACTGTTCGCGCTAATTTAGTTTTAGCGCGCAGAAATAGTGAGTGAGAGGCCAAAGTCCGGCATGATTTAATTTCGTTCTGGTAGAAAATAGGGTCTATTACCCTTTTTCAATTTTGCGAGATTAAAGTCATCTGCTTCAGATTTATCCTGGCCGGCAGTGTCACTATCTCCCATAGAGTTTGTTTGCATAAATCGTTCGGCTCGCGTGGATGCTTTAGGTGCAGAAACTACCGATGCAGACTCTTCTGGTGAAAACTCTTCTGATGAATACTCTCCTGTTGAAAATAAGGCAGCCACATCTTCAACCCTGACCCCCCTCCAGACCCAGGCACCAGAAATCCCAAACGCATCTATCCTGGCTATTAACGCTGCTTCCTCCGATGCATCGACAGGCCCAACGAGCGTGCGATGGTACTCAACCCCATTAACCTGTGCCTTTTTAACATAAACTTCACCGAACTGTCCGGACAGCTTCATTTGCTGACTTAGCGCAGCATCCAGTTCCCTGTAGCTGCCAACAACCACAAAGTTAGCGCCAACCTTATCTTCATCGGCGGTGCCATCTTGCTGAACTGAAGACAAAAATGGAGAGGGCTGTAAATCTGACCTTTCGTCAGCAAAGTCCTGAATCTGGTAATTATCCATCTCGTTCGAGCTCATTGAGCCAAACCCTTCTTCGCCCTGCTCCGCAAAATCTGGTTCGACAAGAACCTGCTGCTCTTCAAGACCTCGTTCTTCAAGGTCTGGTTCTACAAGGTCATAGTCAACAACCGCAAAAAGAGAACGCAATCCAGGTTCATTCCCCTGGATGTTGGTATCCGACACATCTGTCACCCCAGAATACTTCAATTGTGCCCTCAAACGCTGCTGGTCATACTGGTCTGTGAAGAGTCGAACCAACAACTTGTATATCGTCTGACCTTCGACGCTAGTAGGCAGCATGAGTACTTCAACACCCGTCACACCACTCAGTCGTTCGCCCTGCTTAATTGCTTCAGCCTGAATTTGATAACTGCCCACTACCCAATAGTTACCGCCCTCCTCTGCCAAACTGAGGTTGGACAAAAGTACGAGCGAGCAAAACAGTATGCGAGTGAAATGTTTCATCATTTGGGATTCCTGGCACTGGGTCCTTTAGAGCCTAACTTCCTGAGAACGGAGCATGTTTAGAGATGTGCTTCATTGATAGGCGTGTATTAGCCAGATTATTTGGGAAACCTATGGTAACGGTATGTCAGCCTAATATCCAAATACCCGACTGGCCTCTCGTCACGACCATTATCGCTTGCTAATAGATATTTGCTGTATATAATCACAGTAACTGTATATAAAAACATGCGACCGGGACGACTATGATCAAGCTAACACCACGGCAAGGCGAAGTACTGGAATTTATCAAACGCTACATCGATGATATTGGCTACCCACCAACGCGTGCGGATATTGCCAAAGAACTTGGCTTCAAAAGTGCGAATGCGTCGGAAGAGCATCTGAAAGCACTGGCGCGCAAGGGGGCCATTGAGATGATTCCCGGTGCATCACGGGGTATAAAATTACCCGATACCAATGGGGTGCCTATCGTGGGTCGCGTCGCGGCAGGTAGTCCGATACTGGCGCAGGAACACATTGAAGATTATGTTGAGATTCCATCGACTTTTTTCAGCCCCAGCGCCGACTATTTTCTTACCGTGCGAGGCGACAGTATGATCGAGGGTGGCATTTTTGATGGCGACCTGCTCGCAGTTCACAAAACCACACAGGTCAATAACGGCGACCTTGTTGTCGCGCGGATTGATGATGAAGTCACCGTGAAACGATTGGACAAGGGTCGGCGGAAATGGCACATCACCCTACTACCTGAAAACAAGGATTTTTCACCGATCGTGGTGGACGTAAGGGATCAGTCTTTTGCCATTGAGGGACTCGGTGTTGGCGTTATCCGTCACTAGGAGCTTGACCGAGAACAGAGAACCTACTGCGGACAAGCCTGATTTTGTCGCGAAACCCCTGATTAAGGGCAGACCTTTCTGAAGACTATTTTGACCAAACAGCTTTAACCAACCACCTTTAACCAAACAGCAGTGCATCTAAAGGCAAAGCACGTTCCACAACGTGATAGAGCGCTTTGTTTTTTACCCGAACTCTTACACCTTACTTTCTTCGTTAGCTGACTGTTATCTCGCCCGGTGCTTTTTCGCTGGGCGCTTTTTTCTTGACTGCTTTCTTTTTAGGTGCTTTCTTCTTTGCCGCTTTCTTTTTTACCGCCTTCTTTTTGGCTTTTGGTTTCGCCGTCTCTATCCACTTACCATCAATATAGTCCGCCCGCCAACCAGATGCCTTACCTTTTTCAATCTCGGTCATGACATATTGTTCTTTGGTCTTTCGGGCAAAGCGCACCATTGATCTTCGACCATCCGGGTCTTTGACCGGCGCATGCATCAGAAACCCATATTTCGGATCTATCTCATTCTGATGAGGTATCAACTCATCCACATAGGGTGCCCGTGTTTCCCTGTTCCGCGGGAACTGACTCGCCGCCAGGAAGATACCAGCAGCACCATCACGTAACAGAAAAGTATCATCAACCTTTTCACATGCCAGTTCCGGCATGGGCACCGGGTCCATCTTTGGTGGTGCTGCCTCGCCATTGCGCAGGAGCTTGCGTGTATTCTTGCAATCTTCGCTGGTACAGCCAAAGTATTTACCGAAACGTCCGGTTTTTAGCTGCATTTCCGCACCACATTTGTCGCAATCCAGCACAGGTCCGTCATAACCTTTGATCTTGAACTCACCCTTTTCGATTTCGAACGCCTGACAATCAGGGTTATTGCCGCAGAGATGAAGTTTGCGGCCGGTATCAATCAGGTAACTATCCATCGCCGTGCCACAATCCGGACATCTTTTCTTGGTCCGCAATATTCGCGATTCTTCTTCTTCGTCACCATTAGCGCTGACAACTTCATCACCCGGAATCAGGTTTATCGTACTCTTGCATCTTTCTTTTGGCGGTAGAGCGTAGCCCGAACAGCCGAGAAATACACCGGTACCCGCTGTCCTTACATTCATTTTTCGCCCGCATTTGGGACAATCAATATCGGTCATAGAAGGTTCGTTAGCGCGCATTCCGCCGTCAACATCGCCTGCTTTTTCAACCTTCTTCTCGAAATCTGCGTAGAAATCATCGAGCAGATGCTTCCATTCAACATTCCCGTCAGACACCTTATCCAGAGATTCTTCAAGCTCTGCTGTAAAGCCATAATTCATCAGGTCAGTAAAATTCTCATTCAGTCGATCTGTCACCAGTTCGCCTATTTTTTCAGCATAGAAACGCTTGTTCGTCAGGGTCACATAGCCACGATCCTGAATCGTGGTGATAATTGATGCATAGGTTGATGGTCGGCCAATACCTCTTTTTTCCAACTCCCGGACCAATGCCGCTTCTCCGAATCTCGAAGGTGGCTTGGTGAAGTGTTGCGAGGGTAACAACGCCATGAGGTTCAACACCTGGTCAACCTTGTAGTCCGGCAGCGGCACTTCATCTTCCTTTCGCCCCGCCGGTGGCTGAACACGGGTGTAGCCGTCAAAACGTAATATTCGGCCCCGTACTCGCAACTCGAGGTCGGCGGCCTCGACGATCACTGTCGTGCTTGTATATTCAGCATTAGGCATCTGGCAAGCGACAAATTGACGCCAGATCAATTCATAAAGCCTCTCTGCATCTCTTTCCATACGGGCAAGTGACGTTGCTTTGACATTGACATCGGATGGCCTGATCGCCTCGTGCGCTTCCTGGGCACCGGCCTTACTGGAATAGACTTTCGGCTCATCCAACAGATACTTTTTCCCAAAATCAGACAATATAAAGTCACGGCAGGCTGCAACAGCTTCTGTACTCAGGTTAGTAGAGTCGGTCCGCATATAAGTGATGTAACCCGCTTCATAGAGCCTTTGGGCCATCATCATTGTTTTCTTAACCCCAAATCCAAGTCGCGTGCTCGCAGCCTGCTGAAGGGTCGAGGTGATATAGGGTGCTGTTGGTCGTGTCTGAGTGGGCTTGTCTTCCCTACTTTTAACCCGGTACTGCGCATCTTTCAGCCTGGCGAGAGACGAGTCCGTTTGTTCTTTATTAACCGGCTTAAAATTCTTTCCGGCTTCTTTGGTCACCTGGAAGCGAATGACATCATCTGCTGCACCTGTCTTCTGCGCCAGATCCGCGAAAACCTCCCAATACTCATCCGGCACAAAGGCGCGAATCTCTCGTTCGCGTTCAACAATAAGCTTCACTGCAACAGACTGTACTCTGCCCGCAGAAAGACCCCTGGCTATTTTTGCCCATAGAAGAGGCGACACCATGAAGCCAACGACCCGATCCAGGAAACGCCGCGCCTGTTGCGCATTGACCATATCCATATTGATATCGCCGGGCTCTTCGAAGGCCGCTTGAATCGCCTTTTTGGTAATTTCATTAAAAACAACTCGCCTGTATCTGCTGTCATCGCCGCCAATGGCTTCTTTCAGATGCCAGGCAATCGCTTCTCCTTCACGGTCCAGGTCCGTTGCGAGGAAGATTTCATCCGCGTCCTTCGCCAGCTTTCGCAGCTCCGAGACCACCTTTTCCTTGCCAGGTAAAATCTCATAATGTGCTGCCCAATCCTGACCAGGATCAATCCCCATTCGGGAGATTAGTTGTTTTTTCGCCTTCTGTTTCTTATAGGCTACTTTCTTGTCAGGGTCCATTTTACGGGTCTTTGCAGCTTCCTTTGCACGTGCCTTCGGATCCACCTTACTGCCATTACCACTCACCGGTAGATCACGAATGTGACCCACACTGGACTTAACAATATAGTCGTTACCCAGGTAGCGATTGATTGTTTTTGCCTTGGCAGGGGACTCTACTATGACTAACGATTTACCCATCTATTTGTATTCTTTTTGTTATCTACAGTGATTCGATCCTTGAACGGGCGACATATATAAGGTGTTACATAGCCAAGGTCAAGCATGTAATTGTGAGTGGCGAAACTGATTAACCACTCAGAACGCCGCCAAATTTCCTTTTAGCTTAGCTTCAAAAACCGGTGATTTGTCAACCCTGATATTACGAATGGTCGTTTTATGCGTCTGAATCGGGCGAGTCAACAGAGGTGGGTATCTCTGTACAGCGCTGTAGAAATCTTATGACCCGGTCCAATCCTTCTTCTCCTGATCGTTCATGCCAATAGACGGTGAGGACATTTGTCGCCTCCTGAATTTTCACAACCTCCGCCGGTAACAGGGCAAGCTCCTGTTGTAAAAAAAGCTCAATCGCAGCAGGCAGTGCGTCCGGTTTCGACTCTACCCAGTGCCAACTATCAGGCAAATCGCCTGACGAATCACTCGCTGAATCAGCCCTGCGTTCAACTGCCCAGTCAATAGAATCAGGCTTTTTCCAACTCCTGGGCGCGGGTCTCGCCAATCGATAGGCAGCGACACTCAATATGGGATCGAGCGGCCTACCGGTATTGCTCAGATATTTATCCTGTTTCGGGATCGGGTCCACAATCGTCGTCAATTCCACACCAATCCCCTGCCCCATTGCCAGTTTGCGGAGCTTCATTTGCTCTTTCTGACGCGCAGAGGGCAGTATCGCGAATATAGGCGCGATGATCATAAGCAGTACGAATCCAATGATCAGGTAAGTCATCAGACAATATTAACAATCTTTGGCTAAATACGAATCATGCGTATGAACATCTGTTTTAGTGGTTGTCTATAGCATTGAGGTTGTGTACATTTGCCAAAAACCGGCTCAGAAAAACAAAAAGGCACCGAACAGGTTCCAACAAACACAGAGGTGGATGCGATGGGAGAGTACACTCATATTCTGGTAGCGGTAGACCTGACAGAAGAAGCGAGACAGGTTTCCAAGAGGGCTTGCGCCTTGCGAACCGCATTTTCAGCAAAACTAAGCTGTGCCCATGTTATTGAACCCTTGAGCCTCGCTTATGGTGGTGACATCCCGATGGACCTATCCACGATTCAAGAACAAATTCAGGAAACTGCCCGGTCACATTTGTCAGAATTTGCAGGGACCCTGAATATTGAATCTGAGAACCAACACTTGATATTTGGCAGACCCGAAACAGAAATCCACACTCTGGCCAACCAGATCGGAGCTGATTTGATTGTTGTAGGTAGCCACGGGCGCCACGGACTCGCCCTCTTACTCGGCTCAACAGCCAATGGCGTCCTTCATGGTGCACCCTGCGATGTGCTTGCTGTTCGGGTGGGTACCTGACAAGGGTAAGGCATTTATGCCTCTTCGTTTTACTGTCTTGCACATCACCGTTGCGGGCAGAATTTTCACGGGGACCGGACTACCAACCCAGAGCCGATCTCAGCCGATTTGAACAGCGTAAAAAATATCAGGAAACCATCTACCTGATTAAATCTGGCCAGCGCACACGCTATCTAAAGGTAAAAGACAACCTCAGATCCTACCCACTCTACCCCTACCTTGAATACACTGAAAAAATATACAGAATCTCCAGACAAACACCGGAATCAATCACCGGCTTCATCGAGCAGTATCAGGATACGCCCCTTGCCAATCAGCTGTTACAGAACTGGCTCTACAATCTTGCAAAACGTGGTGAATGGAAAACATTCCTTGCCCACTATGACCCGGAAAATTCAACAGAAAAGAACACCTGCTTTTATGGCTACGCCCTCTACAAAGACGGCAGGAAAGAGGAAGCAATGGCCCAGGCAGAGAAGCTCTGGCTGGTGGACTTCTCGCAACCTGATGAGTGCGATCCTGTGTTCAAGGTCTGGCGAGACAATGATGGTCTGACCGCTGAAACGGCATGGCAGCGCTATGCTCTCGCTCTGGAAAATAACAAGGTAACGCTCGCCACCTATCTCTCAAGATTTCTGGCGCGGGAGGACAGACAGCTAGGCAACAGCTACAAGCAGGTTCATACACGCCCTTCAAACATCAAGCGAACTGAGCGGTTCAAATCCAAGGATCCCCGGATGCAGGACTTGATTCTCCACGGTATCAAAAGGCTTGCACGAAAGAGGCCAGACCAGGCGCTGGAAACACTCATCAAGTACGCGCAGACCCATCACTTCGAAGAGGACAAGCTCAACGAGACCTTTGTCTACATTGGCAAACATCTTGCGGTCACCAGGGTGAAAGAAAACAAGATTGACTCCATTCCTGTGAACCTGCGCGATCATCCGGGTTTAACTGAAGCGAGACTTCGCTACGCAATCAGGGAGGCAGACTGGCCACAGGTTCTCGTTCTCATCAATCTTCTTCCCGATGACCTGCAACAAGAGACCAGTTGGCAATACTGGAAGGCTCATGTCCTGGCGGATTCCAGTGACGCAGGAGATCGCAAGATAGCAGAAGCCATTTTTTCCTACCTGTCGGGCTTGAGAACTTTTTACGGTTTTTTGTCCGCAGACCGACTCCATCGTGACTATAGCTTTGTCAATGAACCTTCCGGCGTTTCAACCGAGGAGATCCTTGCACTGGAATCGACCCCCGGTATTCAACGCGCTCTGGAACTGCTGACGCTCAACGAGCGTAATCGGGCGCGGCGGGAATGGTATTTCACGACCAGGGATTTTTCGAATAAGGAAAGACAAATCGCGGCACGAGTGGCGGAAAAATGGGGCTGGTATAAACCGGCAATCCAGTCGCTCATCGATGCAAAAGCGTGGAACGACCTGGACTATCGTTTCCCGGTTGCCTACTACGATACGTTTATTACCCAGGCAAGAATCGCCGACATACCGGTGTTCTGGAACCTCGCAATTGCCCGTCAGGAAAGCGCTTTTATGCCCGATGCAAAATCCCCTGTTGGCGCCTATGGACTCATGCAGCTCATGCCTGCAACCGCTCGAATCGTCGCAAAACAAAGAGGTATTTCCTTTAGGAAAAATCGCGAACTCATCGAGCCGTCGCTCAACATCAAACTGGGTTCCCATTATCTCGGCGGCATGCTTCGCCGATACGATAATAACCGGCTACTGGCAACTGCCGCTTACAATGCCGGACCGGGAAATGTGGATCGCTGGTTAAACCCTGACCTGTCACTTGAAGCCTGGGTAGAAACGATTCCCTTCAAAGAGACAAGAAATTATGTTCAAAACGTACTGATGTTCTCCGTCATCTACGCCAACCGGCTCGACCAAAAGCAGCCTCTGATCTATCCACATGAATACGCTAGTTTTCATCAACAGCCTGTCGAGGACATCAGGTCACCCGTTGAACCAGAAGAAACGGTGACGATTGAAGCCCAATCGCCTGCCACATGACTGAAACCAGCACGCCAATGCTGATTGATATCGGCGCCAACCTGACTCACGACTCGTTCGATGAGGACCGGGAACAGGTCATCAACAAAGCAACCGATGTCGGCGTCGCTCAACTGATCGTCACCGGGGCATCGATAAAAAGCTCCGAAGAGGCCCTGGTGCTTGCTGAATCTGATGAACGGCTGTTCGCAACCGTGGGCATCCACCCACACCATGCGGAAGAGACTAGCGAGGCATCAATTGCGCGGTTCCGGGAATTGACAGCACATCCTAAAGTGAAAGCAGTGGGGGAGACAGGACTGGATTTTTTCCGCAACCTTTCACCCAGAGATTCCCAGATCGCTTCCTTCAACCAACACATCGAACTCGCCACCCATTCACAATTACCGATGTTTTTGCATGAGAGGGATGCCTACCCAACTTTTGCCGATATCCTGAAACCAGAAAGATCGAGACTCAGCAATATTGTTGTCCATTGTTTTACCGGCGAAAAAGAAGCGCTACATGCCTACCTTGATCTGGATTGCTATATCGGTATCACGGGTTGGATATGCGACGAGAGAAGAGGCGCGCACCTGATCGAGCTGATCAAAGACATTCCAGCGGATCGCTTGTTAATTGAAACCGATTCTCCCTACCTCCTACCCAGAACCATCAGGCCAAAGCCAAAAACACGACGCAATGAACCTTACTACCTGACGGTTATCTGTCAGTTTATTGCGGACATTTTAGGTCGTTCCTATGGGGAAGTCGCCAGCCAGACCACAGCCAATGCGCAGCAGTTCTTTGGTCTGCCAGCAGCGGATTTTCGGCTCACCCGCGCAGCGATGTCGAGCGATAATTGAAGGTAATACTCTACACAACACTGGGATGCCATCTGTGTGAAGAGGCGCTGGAGCTGATTCATCAGCTCCCTTCTTTGCAACAATCAGAACTCGCCGGGTCACCGGTAACCGTCCGTTCCGGATCGAAAAAAATTGACCTGCAAGAAATTGATATCGCAGAATCAACCGATTTAATGGCAGAATACGGCATTCGTATTCCTGTGGTGAAACGGGAATCGGTGGATAGCGATCTTGGCTGGCCCTTTACACTGGCACAACTCGCGGAATATCTGGACATGGGTTCTTGATCGCAGGACCTTGATAACAGGACCTTGAAACAGGACCTTGAAACAGGATCAATGTACCGACATGAGCGTACTCCTTCAATGCCATCGCCTGCATCATGCGATGGGGACCAAACCCCTGTTTACCGATCTTGACCTGGCCATTAACACAGGCGATAGAATAGGACTGGTCGGGCACAATGGCTCGGGTAAATCCACCCTGCTTTCAATTATTAGCGCCGGGACAAACCCTGATGACGGTGATATTTCACGCACCAATAACCTGTCACTGGAAATGGTCGAACAGTTCATCAACCCCCGGTTGAACCAGATCTCCTTGTTCGATGCCTTGTGCGAAAAACTTCCCGTTGAAGAAAAAGACTTCAGCCAGTACAAGGCAGAAAAGCTATTACACCAGTTAGGATTTACCGACCAGGAGCTGGGTTTTCAGGTAGAACATCTCAGTGGCGGCCAGCAGAACAGGTTGATGTTTGCCCGTGCAGTCATAAACAACCCGACACTGATTTTGTTCGATGAGCCTACCAACCATCTGGATTTGAAAACACTGCTCTTCTTTGAAGAGTTTTTGGCTTCTCTTGATGCGGCCTACTTGCTGATTTCACACGACCGCCAGTTTCTGGACGCTGTCACGGACCGTACTTTGTTCCTGCGGGATCATCGTATCTACAGCTTTAACCTGCCCTATACCGAGGCGAAATATCGGCTGGAAGAACAGGATGCAGCGGCGGAAGCCACCCGAAAAGTGGAGGAGAAGAAAATCCGTGATCTCCGTGCCAGTGCAAAACGACTCGCTATCTGGGGCAAGGTCTACGACAACGAGAAACTCGCCCGTAAGGCCAAGAGCATGGAAAAACGTGTCGAGCGAATGGAGGAAAACAAGACCTTCGTCACACGGGGATCTGGCTTAAATCTCTCTCTTGATGTCAAGCATTCTCACGCAAACCGGATGTTACAAATCGAGGACCAACAAATCATGTCACCGGGAGAAAATCCCGTGGCACTATTTCACATCAACGATATGTTTATCCGTCCGGGCGATCGAGTTGCCCTTCTCGGCCACAACGGCACGGGTAAAACGACACTCATTAAACAGATCATGGGCAGATACGCGACAGATCGCGAGGGCCAGATCATTAAATTTAACCCTCAATGTGATATCGGATACTATGATCAGGAGCTGGAATTGCTCAGTCCAGAGCGTTCCATCGTGCAGACCTTGATCGATCATTGCCCTGGTTCTGAGAACGAATATAAAACGGCACTCATCAAGGCAGGCTTTCCCTATCTTGATCTGGATAAAAAAGTCAGCGTGCTTAGCGGTGGTGAGAAAGCCCGTCTCATGTTCCTGGTAATCAAGCTGAACAAACCCAATTTCCTGATCCTGGATGAGCCCACTAACCACATTGATATTCAGGGTAAGGAAGACCTCGAAACACAAATACTCGATACCAATGCAACCGTACTCATCACGTCACACGATCGGCGTTTTGTCGACATCATCGCTGACCGTTATTTGCTAATTGACCAGGGGAGCCTTGTTGAATTGAACGATCCGCAGGAATTCTACGATCTTGAAAAGGCAAGCAGCAGGAACATAGAAGACGAGGCAGAAACCGCGCATGCCATGCCGAACAATGAAGATGATATTCTTCTACGTATCATCGATCTCGAAACACTTCTTGCTGAAGACAAGGCAAGGAAGCCTAAATTTCAGAAACCCAAACGGCAAGAAGCCTGGACCCGGGAGATAGCTCTCCTCAATCAAGAACTATAATTGGGGTCAGAGAGATAATTGGGGTCGGATAATTGGGGTCGGATAATTGGGGTCGGAGTAAAATTTACGATAGCTGCGGTCGAAGTAAAGTGTACTTTCTGTAAATTTTACTCCGACCCCAATTATCAAATTTTACTCTGACCCCAATTATCAGACCCCAATTATCATGACCCCAATTATCATTATCTCAGGTTTCGCTATCCAGAGCATTCAGGATAGTACAGTGAATGGCCGATTCGTCGCCGCCACAGCAGGCATCTGTGATTTGTTGCAGGGCGCCCTTCATGCGATTCAGTTCGGCAATCTTGCCTTCAATGTCCACAAGTTTATTTTCCGCCAGTTCCTTGACCTCACCGCAGGTACTTTCTTCTCTTGTGACGCGCATAGAAAGCAGTTCGTCGATTTCCTTCAGTGAAAAGCCCATCCGTTTGGCGCGCATAATAAATTGCACCCGATGTACTTCATCGCTGGTATAGAGCCGATAGCCAGCATCGCTTCGCCTGGGTTCATTCAGCAGGCCTCGCGTTTCGTAAAAACGAAGTGTTTCATTATTGGTTTCAGTCAGCTTCGCCAGTTCACCAATTCTTAAATATCCCATACCAGTCTCCGTTATTCGGGATAATTGGGGTCGATAATTGGGGTCGGAGTAAAATTTACAGAAAGTACTCTTTACTTCGACCGCAGCTATCGTAAATTTTACTCCGACCCCAAATTTCCTATCCTTATAGTCTACTACAAGGTTCAAGCTTTGTGCAATCTCCAGCAAACCTCCCTAATCACTCCTTCCGAAGATCAGCATTCATCTTTACTATGCACAATCTAGTTCCTGTCCGAAAAGTCACAATTTTGATCATTTAGTGCAAACCTTTAGATATGCCAGATGCATTAAACAAGCCCTTAGGAAGGAAATAGTCGCAGCGATCTACATTTCCGGACACAATCTATTTACATTGCTCACACTATGGAGTTGCCATGAGCACTCAAACGTTAGTCGATAATCTTTGTTTCGCTGAGGGTCCCAGGTGGCATCAGGATCGATTATGGTTTTCCGATATGCATGACCACAAGGTATTTGCTGTCGATCTGCAGGGGAATCTCGAAACCATTGCTGCGGTGCCGGAACAGCCATCTGGACTCGGATGGTTGCCCGATGGCCGTTTACTGATCGTCTCGATGCTTGACCGCAAGCTACTGGTGCTGGATAACAATCTGGACAATAAAGAGCTTAGCGTATTTTCAGATCTTCACAATCTGGCCACCTATCACTGCAACGATATGGTGACTGACACACAGGGACGTTCTTATGTCGGAAACTTTGGCTTCGATCTGTTTGATGGCAGTGATCAGGTGATGGCGGAACTGATTCTGGTGACACCTGATGGCAAGGCGAGCCGGGTGGCGACTGATATGGCATTTCCAAATGGCACTGTGATTACACCAGATGGTAAGACCCTGATTGTGGGCGAATCAATGGCAGGTCGACTTAGTGCATTCGATATCCAGGAAGATGGCACCTTGACCAATCGCAGACTCTGGGCGCAACTGGAAAAAGCCGTACCCGATGGTATTTGCCTCGATGAAGCTGGCGGCATCTGGGTTGCATCCCCGGTGAGTAACGAAGCATTAAGGGTGATGGAAGGCGGCGAAGTGACTGATCGTGTTACGGTCGAAAATCAGGCATTTGCCTGCATGTTAGGCGGGGAAAATGGCAAGAGGTTGTTCATCCTGACAGCTGCCAGCTCAGATCCCGATGAGTGCCGCCAGACCCGCTCAGGTAAAATTGAAACTATCGACGTTGAACACGCCGGTTGTGGCTGCCCCTGATAGT
>CAZAZB010000024.1:0-2994 GCA_964489485.1 uncultured Pseudomonadales bacterium
ATTCTCCGACTTCCAGTTTTTCGGAATTACCAATCTCTACAACAGGAAGATCAGTGGCATCAATTTTCAACAATGCCAGATCGGATACTGGGTCAGCACCGATCAGTTCTGCTGTTCTTTCCCGCCTATCTGTCAGGGCAACAATAATTTCATCTGCACCTTCAACGACGTGATTATTAGTCAGGATGTATCCATCGGGAGAAATAATAAACCCGGATCCAGCCGCCGCTCTTGGGGCTTGATTGCGCGGCATATCCCGAAAAAATCGTCGGAATAATTCCGGTACATCCTGCTGGCTGTATTGCTCATGCCGCTGAGGTTTACTTCGTGTAGACGTGATGTTGACAACAGCAGGTGATGATTTTTTCACCAGTTTTGTTATTTCCGGTAACGCTGCCTGCGCACCCGTCGTCACAAAAGAGGTTACAAAAGAGATCCCGACAACAGCGATGAGTTGACAAACTCTGTTCATTTATTTTGCCTTCCTTAATTTAACGCTCTGGTTTAATTGGTTCTGATAAGAATTGAATTCCTCTTCTTTGACTTTGATCAAGGTCGAAGGTTTCGTTCGGCAAAGAAAAATTCCAATGAAAAAACCAGCCACTGTACAAAACATGATGATAGGCTCGTTCCACCCAAACCATTCAGCAATACTCCCCGCGATAAGAAAACCAACTAGAGGAAGAATCAGTGAATTGAAAAGCAAGCTGAGCTGATCTTTTGTGGATAATTGCAGATCTACCGCAACATCATAATCACCTGAAAGTTCAACATTGACAGAGGGCTGACGTCTACAAGAATGGGAACATGTCACACAATGTTCAGCTCGCAACTTAACAAGCGTCACATGCCTGGTAGGTTTAGAAATGACCTTTGCGCTAATTGATAACACGAGATAATGTTTTTAGGAACTGCGCCCTAATATATGACCGGCTCTACTGATTCTGCTACACGCCTTGCGGTAGTGATGGGTACTTCACCCACAACCGTAATTTGCCCCGGAGTACCTTTCATGGGTCTGGAAATAATCACAGTGCCACCAACCTGGGTTGTTAGCGAGCCTCGTGCTTTCTGGTTCGGCACTCCACTCGCTGCACGCTCAATAAAGATAGAGAAAGTAGCCAACCCATCCGTAAAGTGCAACCGATCAGAACCTGGCACCTGAATGGACCTGAAGCCGTTGGGCACCCAGGCAACCCGCCACTGTGGTTTCGCCGCCATTTCTTTAGGACGACTGACAATCTCACCCGTCAGTCTGTGCTCAATAGCATCACTACCCAGGGTGGAGACCAGTACATCACTAGCAACACTTTCACCAAGTTTGATTGACGAGAACTGAAAAATTTCCCGGACTCGCTTTTTATCAACATCAATTAGATGAGACTGCAGCAACAACCCGGTTTCTTTATCAAGCCACAATCTATATCCATATCGATCATTAAACTTGGGAGAAATAGCCAATTTGATTGCAACGCGTCCGGCTATACGGCCTTCGCCATGAAGCGCGAATCGATAAAAGTCTTGATAGGCAGTTAGATTTTCACTGAACGCACTACTGAACGGCCCCATGGGAACATGATGACCTAAATCGACATGATCACTGTTTTCATGGTGACAGATGATCTCTTCATTGACCCGCATCAACTCAAGCTTTTCACCATTGAGCTGCAATAGTCGTTCAAATTCTTTACCACCTTGAAATCGATGGGCAATCTGCATGGCATTGAATTCTCCGCCGCGCATATAGGTAAATGTACCTTCATAATTCTGTTCATGTAGTGCAACAGCCATTTTGCCCAACCAGGAGCGGGCATCTAATTCCTCCGATACAGCAAAAACATTACCACTCCATACCAACAGGGAAACGAGCAAAGCGGCACTGGTATGTAAAATCGAATACAAAGCCGATTGCACAGTCACATGCGAAGAGTGTTGGGTTGAATTAGTGGGATGCCTATCCATTGTTTTTGTGTGTTCTCAAAAATTTTGTTCTGAAAAATTTACTGTCTGGATGCACCGGGATAAGTCACAAATTGGGTATTGGACTTCATTCTTGCCATCTGTTCGTGTTCGTTAAGGTATTCTCTCAACCGTTTTTGCCCTTCAGAGTCTAATTCTCTTAGCTCCAGATTTCCGGTCGATGGTTCATTTCTGATGCCAGTTTCCGACGCCAGGTTATTAGACACCAATTGCGTGTTATTCGTTGGCCTGCTCGAGGATTGTAAATTTGTCACAAGAGCAGCATCTGATCTGGAGACAGGCGCTTGTATAACATCATCCGGATTCGATTGAACGGCAACAGTGTCGCCACGTTGATTCCCGAACTGATCCCCAATCGGGCCAAGTTGTGTACCTACAAAAACGGCAACCACAAGAGATGCTGCCATCGCGAAGGCAGTTGCAGGTCGAAATCCGAATCCGGTCGTTGAACCAGTTTTCGCTTTTTGCCCAGTAGATATGGCCTCTGCTACAGCAGGGGAACTTGCAGTATTGTTCAGGTCATGGGCGACATCATCGTTAATCGCCTGGCTAATCTTGCTATGCAATGCCAAATGTTGCGCCGTGCTCAGATGAATGCCGGACTCAGTTTTACCGGAAGGGCGTCTAATCACCCGTCTGGTTTCTTGATAAGTCACCCAGACACGCCGGATTGACTCATCGTCACCCATCATCCTAAGCAAGCGATGAACTTCAATCTCGCTCGCCTCGCCATCCATCAATACGGATAACAATTCTTTAGTCTGTTCTGTCAAAACATTCCCTCGTCGTCAAATCTTTCGATATCTTTCTGAATCAGCTTCTTTTATCGATCAATATCTCTTACCAATCAGCTTCTCTTCTTAATCAACGTCTCTTCTCAATCAACGCCTCTTACCGATCTATAGTAGTGTCTTAACTACCCTATGGCTGCAATTTTCTTTTCTATCGCTTCCCGGGCCCGAAATATGCGCGATCTAACCGTCCCAACCGGACATTCCATCACCTCAGCAATCT
>CAZAZB010000024.1:3094-10503 GCA_964489485.1 uncultured Pseudomonadales bacterium
CGAAATATGCGCGATCTAACCGTCCCAACCGGACATTCCATCACCTCAGCAATCTCTTCATAGCTCAGACCTTCAAACTCACGTAAAGTTACCGCGACTTTCAATTCATCAGGCAAATCATCAATCGCCTGATAGATTACTTTTTCGAGCTGTTCGGTTGCTAAAGCGTTCTCGGGATTTTCAATATCTCTTAGGACAGCAGAATTGTCCTGAAATTCCCCTTCGGCAACATCTATATCTGTATCAGGTGGTCTACGTGACCTGGAAACAAGGTAATTCTTGGCAGTATTGATCGCAATGCGGTACAACCAGGTGTAAAACTGACTGTCACCGCGAAATCTGGGCAAAGCCCTATAAGCCTTTATAAATGCTTCTTGCGTGACATCCAGCACCTCGCTTTGATCCCTCAAATAGCGACTCACCAGGCCCACAATCTTGTGCTGATATTTAAGCACCAATAAGTCGAATGCGTGTTTGTCGCCACGCTGAACGCGCTCAACTAATTGTTGGTCTTCCACTAGCTGAGGTTTCACGCAGCCCACTCCTGCCTGATTGCCAGGAATCCTGTTTTTGTTCTACAAGGCTTAATGTCCGAAACGCTCCATTGTTGTTCTGGCCCCTTTCCTCACTGAAACGCCCTGAGAAAGCCATTCTGTTCTGAATACCTATCATAACAAAGCTTGCACCATCGAAAACAGAGCTTATTCAGATCTAGGCTAATACTCATCACAAAGAGGGTCATCTTTGAGAAGAGCTTCTACTTTGATGAGGTCATCCATGCAATCAACCGCCTGGGTATCGCGGTCCGTGGGTATCATTCTGACTTTGTGCCCATGCTCCATCAGTCGCAACATATCAATGGATTCAAGTTCTTCGAGTGGTGTGGGATCAAGCGCGACATACCGTTTTAACTCAGCATCAGTGAAGACAATAATGCACACCTGCTTGAGCACTCTGGAATCCGCGATACCGGTGTTAGCAAGCGTTGGAATTGGCGCACGGGTCATGTACATGGCATTGTCCGAGGTATCGCACACGACTTTAATGGTATTGGGATTGTTGTACTCATCCAGTGAATTCAACTCATGGGATAGGTTCAGACAGGTGATGGTTTCATCTGTCGCGAAGGGATTGACTGCTGTATCAATCATATCCGGGTAGATCATCGGCTCATCTCCCTGCACCATGACGATGACATCCGCGTCCAACTGTTCAGCAGCCTCAGCAATTCGATCGCTTGCCCGCTCATGACGACTGGAGGTCATGATGACCGGCGCGCCAAATGCCTGGGCCGCCTCCAGAATTTCCTCATCGCAGGTCGCGATGTAGGTCGCATCCAACTTTTCACATAGCGCAGTTCTTTTAAAAACATGTTCAAGCATTGGCCTGCCAAGTATTGGCGCCAGTGGTTTCCCGGGAAATCGGCTGGACCCCATTCGTGCAGGTATGATGGCAACTATTTTCATATCGTCCTCAGTGGTAGATGTCACAAGGATATTCGCAGGGCACCTATTCGCCGCTACAATTCAGGAGGCAGTATATTATACTTGCGCTATCTGATGTCCAAACAACTAACGAACAGCCTCCGAATACTTTGAAAGCACTCTTCTTCCTGCGCCACTACAACGATATCGATCACATAACACCCCTGATCCATAAATGGGTTGAGAATGGGAAGGTTGAAGGTGAGAACAGCGCCGACGTCGTCCTGATGGGCGACCGTGAGTTCATGCAGGATTACAGGCTGATTTATCTTTCCGGATTACCCAGGGTCAGGGTTGCCTGGATCGGCGAAATTCTCTCCATGCCTCAAATGATCCGCATGCGTGTTCAGAAGCTCGCCCTTGATCGAAACTTCAGAGCACTGGCACCCGATCTTCTGCTAGGGATAATTGATCGAGTTCTGAATCAAGAGCGACGAGAAACCTTCTGGCGAAAAATCGCTTCTCGTTTACTGGATCGCAGTTTCGTCGGTCAAACCGATGAGCTCACCATCTCTGGTGGAACTGTAAAAAGTAAAAACTCTACCGACATTAAAAACGTTACAGAAGCTAAGAATAGGGGCGTTGTCGCATTCGACTGGATCAGCGGAAATTCAGTTTTCCCCATTGAATATGTCAAAACTGTCGTCGACATGGCCAGGCAAAGAGGGCTTGGAACTGTATCTCTACCTCATGGCGACAGCCCCCACGCTAACTATCTGGTTCGTACCGACGAATTTTCCATGTCACCAAGGGAAAAGTTTGCGCCAGCGAAAATGTTTGATCGGATAGTTGTCCCTAACGAGTTGTGCGCCACTCGATTTAGACCTTTTGTTGATGAGCAATCCATCGCTGTTCTAGGTTCGCCGCGCTACTGTGACGAATGGTTGCGAGTGCTCGCGACATTATTGCCTCCTTCACCGTTGGAAGCGGCACCTGGCAAGCTCAAGCTTGTTATGTTCCTGCGTAAAAGCGATTTTTCAATTTTCTGGGAAGAAGTAGAAAGAGTGATTCAGATGTTAGCCGGGTTTCCAGAAGTGAGCCTTATTATCAAGGCCCATACCCGGGGCGGCTGGCGCCAGCCCCTATTCAGGAACAAAAGCCTGCTGCAACTGGAAAACGTTAAGTTTGTTGCAGGAGAAGTGCACTCCTCACACCTACTTGAATGGGCTGATGCAGTTATTGACATAGCGACATCTGTGGCATTTGAAGCCGTCAAGCTTAAAAAGCCGGTGATGGCAGCAGACTACCTGCACGCGAGCCTATCCACGGTCGCCGACTATTTACCAGAGTGTGCCTGGCACTGCCGCGACGACGCTTATCGTATGACGGAAAAACTCATCTCGAATGGCTGTGAGGATTTTTACGATGAAGCGAAACGACAACAATTTCTGTCAAATATTATCGACGTACCTGACGCGGAGGTATTGACAAGGTATCTTGCGCTGCTGGAGTCCTTGGCTGCCGGAGAAATAATACGGTAAAATCGCGCCGTTTATCGATACTCTTATTTGGTCCATCATGCACTTATGGCATTTCTGACACAACGTTACATTCAATCTGCATTAGTTCCGGCCGGTCACATTGATCAGGCGCAGCGCTGGGATGTGCCGGAAAAAATTACCCTGCCCGTCGCAGAAGGTGTAATGGCGTTAGACAGTCCGCCAGTGCGTATTTTCCTTGGCACAGAAGCAGCTCAATATCGGGCTGAGCGAATTTTCATCTGGTCAATTGAGCAGGTTCGAAATCCGGCCAGGGTTTACGAAATTTACCTAATGAAGAGCTTGAAAGGATTTAAATCCAGATTCTGGCTAACAGGTTTTACAAATTATCGTTTTGCCATTCCTTGCTTTGCAGGAGGTACCGGGCGGGCGATCTATAATGATGTTGACCAAATCTATCTGAAAGACCCTGCTGAACTGTTTGATCTTGCCATGGAAGATCACGGCTATCTTGCTATTTCACCGGGTGATACTTCAGTCGCCCTGTACGATTGTGAAAAGATGTCACAAATCTGGTCCCTTGAAGACGCCAGGACGCTCGGTAAAAATATCCTGCTTGATAGAGCAAAAGGCAAACAAGGACTCTGGGGCGAAATGAAGGGTGGCTGGAATGCCCGGGATCATGAATTTGTCCAGGGAGAATCAGGGGTTCTTCATTACACTATCTTGCATCGCCAACCCTGGCATCCCTTCCCCGGTAAATTTGTCTACCAGAGCAACGATTTTGCTGCGCCCTGGTACGATCTTGAGAGATCAGCAAATGATGCTCGATATCAGATATTTGATGTTGAGAAGCCGAGCCGTAGCTTTAGTCGTATTCAGGCGAAATGGGATGAAGATAAGGACCCAGGACATCAAACATCGGTCAACCTCCCCCATCAATCCAGGCAGTTATCGAGTTTACTCAGCCGATATGATTGCAAGAGTCTGCTGAACTGTCACCTTGAGTCACAGGATAATCCATCTAATCAACAACTCGCCATTCCACTCTCAGGCAGTGTTGACTCGTTAGTTTCAGTCAATCCGGTGGTCAACCCAACATTTGATGCCGCCGCTGTAAGCGACGCCGTCACCTGCACAGGCATTTTTGAATACTTTCCCGATGAAGATATTCCATGGTTACTTCGAGAACTATTTCAACATGCCGGAAAATTGCTTTTCTGTACCGTCTCAACACCCCGGGGTGAATGCGTTCGAACTGCGCGTTGGTGGCGCTACCATTTTGAGATCGCTGCACGACAGTTTCCGAACGTTCATTGGCAACTTCATCTGGACACGGGTAACCGTATAGGCAAACGCCACCACACGATCGAAGGGAATAATTGCCATAGGGACCGGCCATTGGTCTGGATTATTAATGACAATAAGCCCGGACATGAAAGTCAGTCTGAAGCAATTGCAGACATGATTGGCTGGCCCTACAAGTCTCAGGTCGTCGAACAGAATGCGTCAAATCTCCTCTCTGTCTTGTTTGGCATTCGCTCTTTGCTGTCGCCTGCATCATCCTGGCTTTCGTCTGGCTCAGAGACACCCTGGCCTGATGTCATCATTGCCTGCGGCTGGTGGCCTTGTCACATCGCCAGATATCTGAAAACAAGAAGCGGCGGAAAAATTCGTCTGGTACTCAGTGGACGTAAAAACGGCGGCGTTCGCTCAGTGGAAGATATCGCGATTAACTGTAAACACTTTCATCTCCCGGCTGACCACCGCCGAATAGAGACACTGCTACCTCTGCATCCGCTGACAAATAAGGCCATGGAAAAGGCAAAACTTCAAGGTGATGAGCGTCTGGCTGCCCTAAACAAGCCACGGGTGGCCCTGCTGGTTGGCGGCAGTGCCAGGCAACACCAATTCAGCGAAAAAGACGCGGCCAACCTCGCCGAACGAGCACTGGCACAGACAAAACAATTGGGCGGGTCTCTGGTGGTGGTGACTTCCAGGCGAACCGGACAAGCTCAATCTGCAGCCCTGTCCAGGGTACTGGGCGATGACGCCTCTCTTTATGTATGGGAACCCGGAAAGCCGGGCAACCCCTATCTGGAATATTTAGCATCTGCGGACATACTCATCGTAACCGGCGAGAGTGAGTCTATGCTGACGGATGCCATCTCAACAGGCAAACCGACCTATATTTACCCGCTTGCGACAAAGAGGCTCAATCCATTAATGGCGGTTGGTCGATGGTTACTGGACAAGTCTGTACAAAAGCCGAAGAATCGACGTGGAACAGAAAGGCCACAGCAGGGGGTCGAGTATCTTTGTGCGAGACTGCTACAACTGGAATGGATACTTCCCCCCAGAGACCTGGAAAGCTTGCATCTTGAGCTCATTGGTCTTGGTTATGCCAGACTTTTCGGCGAACAGCTTGATATGACAGAACCAGCGGAGAAGTACACACAGCCGGATCTCGGTCCATCTCTTCGTCGAATGTTGAACCAGGTGCGGTATGAAGCGGTCGAAGTGCATAATGAGTCAGGATCTGCCAGGGTTCTATCAACCTAGACTTGATCTACCCAGACGCTATCTACTTAGACATGTCTACTTAAGACCTATTTACTTAAGGCCTATCAACCCAAGGTACTAATCAACTGATGCACTTTTTGGATTACGACAAGCTAAACGCGATAGACACCACCGGGTTCCTTGAGACGAAACCCTATCCATTCGTCAACCCCCTGGGGGTATTGACGGACCAGGGTTATGACCAGCTCATGGGAAACCTGCCGGATGTTTCGGTGATGGTGCCAAGTTTTGGTAAGCGCCGTTCCCATGGGCAGGTTTCCCATGACCGCTATGCACTGGAATATGACAACAAACTTCAAGGTGTTTCAGGTGTCTGGCATGAATTTGTCGCAGAGCTACGTGGCCCCGATTACTCTGCATTTATCAGAAGGATGTTTCAACGCCGGTCTTTTCACCTCAATATGCATTGGCACTATGCACCACGGGGTTGTTCCGTCTCCCCACACTGTGATGCATCGCATAAACTCGGATCACACCTGTTCTACATGAACGACGTGGATATCTGGCAACGAGAATGGGGTGGCGGCACTTTGATACTGGACGATCAGGGTCAATTCCATCATAACTCCGCGCCAGACTTCTCCGATTTCAGCAATAGCATCGAGAGCGAATGTGCCGGTAACTACAGCACTCTGTTTGCAAGACGGAATCAATCCTGGCACGGCGTCCGTGAAATTCAGTGTCCTGATGACCAGTTGAGAAAGGTATTCATTATTGTCATCAACCAGCCCGTTCTCTACGCCGGGCGACAGGTTTTGAAGTGGTTGCAGCCCAAAAAAAATGTGCAACAGGCAGCTAACTAGCTCGTGTCCGGAAATGGAGATCACTGCGGTTATTTCCTTTGTAGGTTATTGATTTATAGACCTAACATCTTTAATGGATTGTGTGAAATGTTCAAAATTGTGTATTTATGGACAGGAACTAACTAGTTCGTGTCTAAGCCGACTCCACAACGTGCTGTACTGATCATTGGTGCAGGTCGAAGCGGCACCAGCATTGTAGCGCGAGCGAGCCAGGCTGTTGGCATAGATCTCGGCGATGATTTCAAACCACCTTCCCGCAAGAACCCAACAGGCTTTTTTGAGGATGCCGAACTCCTGCGACTCAGTAAAAAGCTACGCAGGGCATTAGGTCTACGTCCGGATAGCTTACGGCTGCTGGATGACGAGATCTGGCAGAGCCCGATAGTTACGCCTTTTTACGAGGCATTTGAAGACAGCATTCGCACAAGGTTCGGGCAAACAACAATCTGGGGGTTCAAGTATGCGCGGACGATGCGATTGCTGCCTTTCTGGATCAACTTATTTGAACGGATGGGAATAGAGGCTAGTTACATCATGCCGATCCGCAACCCGCTCAGTGTGGCCAGGTCCAGGGCAAAACTGGATGGACATCGCGGTACACAAGAGAACAGTGATCTGGAATGGCTTGTAAATGTCATACCCTATTTCAACAAGGTGAAAGGCTCACCACTTGTGCTGGTCGACTATGACAAGTTGATGCAGGACCCGACAGAACAGCTTGGTCGAGTAAGCAGAACACTGGCGCTACCAATGAGCGATATCATCCATCGGCAAATAGATGAATTTTCTAACCAGTTTTTGAAGCCGAAACTTCAACACACTCACTTCTCAATGAACGAACTCGCTTCAGATTCGCGCATTCATCCGCTGATAAAACAATTCTACCCCCTGCTCCATCGGTTGGCGGAAGATGATTTAGATGTCAGATCAGAAGCGCTCTGGCAGAGCTGGCAGGAAGTTTCAAGAGAAGTGGAAGCGCTGCGCCCGGTACTTTTTACGATTGACGACCTTAATCGCCAGTTGCGCCGGGCAAGATGGAATCCGCTCAGTTTTATGACCATGTCACTGGAAATGATTCGGAAAGTCTATCGAACTATCTA
>CAZAZB010000024.1:10603-13436 GCA_964489485.1 uncultured Pseudomonadales bacterium
TCCCATGAGCGCCCATCATGAGTACTCATCAGAGGCACCCATCAGGGACTAGGGACTATCAGGTTTCTTACTCTTCTTGATCGCCGAGGGCTGCACAACCATTTTTACGCCATCACCTCCGGTAGAACGCAGCTGTTCATTATCAAGATCGTAGATAATGGTTGAACTCGCGATCGTCGCCTTACTACCGGTAAACTCTGCATCTTCGTGGAGTTCGAGAATATTGCTATCAGCAAGGTAAACCAAACGATTCCCATGCCCTCTCGCGACGACTATCTTTCCCAGCGATAATTTACGAATCCGGGCTGGTTCACCAAAGATGACAATCTTGCTTGGCTCATCTACTGTGCCCGTCATCTCAGCACGATCTCCTGTTGCATGCCATTGACTCGTACGCATGCTAAAATTACCTTCAAAGTAGAGCACATCACCCTCATCACTTTCCCACGCCTTGTCTGCGTTGATAATGATAGGCTCATCCTGCTCGGCATTGGCTGCCACTATCGGCAAAATAGTGATGCAGGAGATGACGGCAAACGTCAGACTGTGGAGCAGTAGATTGATTCTTGATCGATACCTGATAAGAGAAGTCGTTAAGCCTCTTTTTATCGTCGTACTTCTTCTGGTCGGTATATTCATGGCGTACAGCCTAACCAAGTTTCTCACCGATGCAAACAACGGTGTACTCAACGCATCGGCTATCTTTCAGCTGACTGGTCTGAAAGTGCTCATTGCCCTGGAGGTCCTGATTCCGATTGGACTCTATATCGGCATTATTGTAACCCTCGGACGACTCTACTCAGACTCGGAGATGGTTGCCCTGAATGCGAGTGGTGTCAGCGAACTGCGAGTTGTAACACCCGTTATTGTGGTCGCCGTTATTATCTCAATGTTGGTCTCTGCTTTTTCTCTCTGGGTTCGACCATGGGCCTACGCACAATTATATCAATGGCAAATTCAGGCAACATCAGAAATACAACTTGACGACCTTCAGGTTGGCAGGTTTAACCAGTTAGGAAAATCAAATAGTGACAGGCTCGTGTTTTTTAATAACAGGAATAACAAATCAGGAGAGCTATCTGGCTTGTTCATCCGGTCAAAAAAGGGCGACACGCTCGAGATTATATCGGCAGAAAGAGGCAAGCTAATCCGTGTTGAGGGTGCCGGGACTATTACCGGCACTACTGCCGGGACGATTAAAGGTGCCGATCGGACTCTATTGGACCTGCAAGATGCATTTGTCTATCAGCGTGGGGAAGAGCAACGAGATCTTCTCGGCTACTTCGCCAAGTTTTCCATATTCGTCTCGACACCCGAGACGGAACCACTAGGCCATAAACCCAAGGCAACACCCACGTCAGCATTGTACAAACTCGAAGACAACGAGGACCGAGCGGAGATGCAGTGGCGAACCTCAACATTTGTTTCGACACTCCTCCTGACGCTCCTGGCATTTCCACTGTCCCGTACACCGCCAAGAAGCGGCGGACAATCGAGGGTATTTTTTGCGGTCATCGCCTACATTTTGTACGTCAACTTCATGGGTGTCGCCCGCTCTGCCGTTGAACAGGGCACCTTCCCCACCCTCTGGTGGGCACCCGGATTGCTCGCCATTCTCCTCCTCCTTGGCATGCTTAACTCCAGGAGGGTTGCGCGTTGAAGTTAATCGACCGATATTTACTATCTGCTCTCATCAGAGGTGTAAGTCTTATCTTCCTTCTCCTGATCGGGCTATTCAGTTTTTTTGAGCTCGCCCAACAACTTAGTATGGTTGGGCGCGGGTCGTTTGAAAGCATTGATGCCATCCGAATGGTTGGTTTCTCTCTCCCTCGGCTGGCTATAGATGTATTACCTGTCACTTGCATGCTGGGCTGCATTATCGGCCTGGGACAACTGGCTGCCAGCCAGGAACTCACCATCCTACGGGCATCAGGCATGTCAATCGTTAGATTAACACTGCCTCTGCTCTGGCTGGTGGGTGGATTGACCATTCTCGTTCTATTGCTGCAACAGTTCGTCATACCTGAATTTTCCCGACAGGCATCCATACTGCTCGACAAGGCATCTGAATCCGGGAGTGGCCAGGACTATTGGACACGTTCGGCGACAAATCTTATTCGCGTTGGAGAAATTGAATTCGGGAATAGCCCGCGAGACATTGAAATTTACGAAATGGATGGCGGCAAAATCAGGAAGATAATCGAAGCTAAAAATGCCGATGTCATCGAATCCAATCAATGGCTACTTCACCAGGTACGCACGACAACTTTTAGCTTAGACGAAGGTTACGACGCACCACAGGTTTCTCTGGATGACCAGCAAGTCTGGCAAAGCAAGTTAACTGCCGAACAGATTTACAAATTTATCCTTGCCGATTTCGCCCTCTCTCCACTCGATCTCTATCGGTACACCCGTCATCTGGCAAAAAACAACCTGGATGCCCACCGCTATCAGGTCATGTTGTGGCAACAGATCAGCTTGCCAATCGGTCTAATTGCCATGTCTCTGCTGGGGATACCTTTCATCATGGGTTCGATGCGAAGAGTCCCTATTGGCACCCGCATTACGCTGGGCAGTTCCGTCGGCGTACTTTTTTTCCTTGGACAACGCACATTTACCCAGGTTGGATTGCTTTATCACCTGCCAGCCGCCGCGGTGGGGTTGATCCCGGTTTGTTTGATGTTTTTTTTCGCCGTTTGGGGAATTTCCCGAAGCAAGTGAGGTCATAGTGGTTGGTAATTTGAAACGATATTCTTAAACAATTGGTAAAAAAGAAGAAATATATAGATTGTGACAGATATTGTCGGGGTTCAGATGCATTGTTGTCATGAGC
>CAZAZB010000024.1:13536-18712 GCA_964489485.1 uncultured Pseudomonadales bacterium
AATATATAGATTGTGACAGATATTGTCGGGGTTCAGATGCATTGTTGTCATGAGCAGTTGTCATGAGCAGTTGTGATTTGAAGTATCCTCAAGATTTCCCTAAAATGGAAAAAAAAGTGAGAAAACCTTAACTTGTTGTGTTTCAATAAGCGTTATACATTATGATTCGCAGCAATTATTTGTTCTCCACTCACTTTTGTTTTCATTTATAATCCATTTATCTAATAATATAAAAAGAGCAATTTCTTGCAAAATTTAAAGATTACTCCGACCAAATCCAGAATTTCAGGTCGCAGGCCGACATTCACGGGATTATCCGACGCTTTGGATTATGCAACGCGCGGAGACACCGGCTACAACTTTTATGATGGCGCAGGCAGGCTAGAATCTGTTCTCCCATACGGCGAACTACAGGTCGAAGCAAAACTACTCGCCAGCAAATTGCTCAGTCTGGGGCTACCACGATATTCCCCGCTCGTTATCATTGCAGAAACAACTCCGCTGTTTCACCGCTTTTTCTTTGCTTGCCAATATGCTGGTTTTATTCCAGTACCACTTCCGTCCGCTGTGCAGATGGGTGGTGGCGATGCCTATGTCAGCCAGATTCATAGAATGCTGGACACCTGCGGTGCAAAGGCCGCAGTTGCTCCTGAGGGATATCTGGATTTGTTGTTACGTGCCGGTGAAGGCCTGGACTTTGCCTGTATTGGCAGCGAGAGCGATTTCGACGCACTACCGATTAGTGATAAACCGTTGGTTCCACTTAAAGGTGAAGAGCCTGCCTATCTGCAATACACATCAGGCAGTACGCGATTCCCCCGTGGCGTTGAAATGACCCAAACTGCGGTCCTGCACAATCTCAATGAAATCGCTGATGTTGGTGTCAAACTCACCGATGAAGATCGACTCGTTTCCTGGCTACCGTTTTATCACGACATGGGATTAGTCGCCTTCGTATTATTACCTATCATACGAAGCCTTTCGGTGGATTATCTAAGCCCCAGAACTTTTGCCATGCGTCCCAGGCTCTGGCTGAAACTGATTACAGAGAACAAGTGTACTGCCTCTTCCAGCCCTCCTTCCGGATATGCACTCTGCGCCACCCGACTGAAAGCTGCCGATCATGAGAAGTATGACCTCTCCAGTTGGCGCGTCGCCTGTGTCGGCGCAGAAAGAATTAACGACAGACTGCTGGAACATTTTGCAGAAGTCATGAAGCCCGCAGGTTTTGATGCAAACGCATTTATTGCCTGCTATGGCATGGCAGAATGCGGATTAGCCATTAGTTTTGCACCTCTAAATCAGGGTGTGTCCGTTGATGAGGTCGATAAAGAACTGATTGCCGTAACAGGTGAAGCACGAACAGCGGCTGACGATCAGGACGCACTAAGACTGGTTGACTGCGGCGCCATGTTACCGAGCAATGAACTGGAAATTTGCGACAACGATGGTAATCCGCTAGGTGATCGTCAGTGTGGACACATCAAGGTACGTGGTCCGAGCATTATGCGTGGTTACTACAATGATCCGGTCGCCACTGCTGAAGTGCTCGATGCATCTGGTTGGCTGGATACCGGTGATGTGGGCTATCGCATAGGTCAACATGTGATCGTTACAGCCAGAAGCAAGGATGTCATCATTGTAAACGGTCGTAACATCTGGCCGCAGGACATAGAACAACTTGCTGAAAAATGCCCTGGCGTAAGAACCGGCGACACCACAGCATTCGAAGTTAGACAAAAGAATGGTGATGTATTGGTTGTTCTTGTCGTCGAAAGTAAGAAACATGACACTGAACTACCACTCCAGATCAGTGCACTGGTGCGCGAGAACTTTGGCGTTAATTGTCATGTTGATCTGGTACCGCCAAGAACCCTACCGCGAACTTCGTCTGGCAAATTGTCCAGAACGACCGCTGCTTCCGGCTATCTGGCGCGCATGAGACAACTGGACGCAGAAAACGAAGCTACTACGTTAAAAGATGGGCGTGGATAATGACTTCCTCACTGAGAGAAGCGGTACAACAATAGCCGCTACCGGTCTGACCGGTTTTCTTGGACAACACCTCCAACAGAAATTAATCGCGCGGCAGTTACCTGTTCGCGCAATCGTCCGCGCTGGTTTTAAATCTAACCTAATTGCCAAAGATACCGAGACCCATCAGGTATCACTGGATGATACCCAGGGACTAATCGCTGCATTCAACGGCGTGACTCACGTTTTACATCTTGCCGGTAGCGTCCGGGGACGCAACCCTTCCGACTTTCACCTCGCGAATGTTAAAGCAGTCGAGAGTATCATCCATGCAATCGAGGCACAGGATACACCCCCCTCATTTCTCCTGGTATCGTCTATCGTTGCTCAGCAACCTGGACTCTCCGATTATTCCGCCAGTAAATTTGCGGGTGAACAGTTACTTGAACAATATCCTGACATCAATTGGACAATCATTCGACCGCCTGCCATTTATGGCCCCGGAGATCGTGAGATGCTCCCCCTCCTGAAAGGGCTAAGACGGGGTCTGACGATTGTCCCCGGCAACGAAAGGCAGCGACTCGGATTTATGCATGTAGACGATGTCGCGTCCGCTATCATGTATTGGATTGACAGTCAGGCATCCTGCAACAAAAAAATATTCGAACTAGATGACGGAACCCCAGATGGATATAGTTGGGATGCAATAGCCAATGCTGCGGGTAAAGGCGCTGACAAAAATCTAAAAATGGTAATTCCGGTGAGATTGCTGCATAAATTGAGTATCATCAACCGGTGGATGGCTGGTATTTTTTCTTACGCCCCGATGCTGACGCCTGGCAAAGTACGTGAACTAACCCACGATCGCTGGGTCGGAAACAACGAACCCTTTACAACACTCACTGGATGGCAACCCCAATTCGGTTTAGCCAGTGGCGTAAAACAAACATTTGAGAATTTATGACTGAACTTGAACAAATACTATGTGATCTGTTGGCGGGTATGGATGGTGTCGAAGTTGCTATCAGCGCAGAAGCAGACCTCCTCACAGGACTGGAACTGGATTCTGTTCAGATTATGGAGTTCATGATGGAAGTCGAAGATCACTTTGACATCATCATCCCGGAACACCAACTCACGGACGTTCGCACCATCGCGGCGCTAGGGACAGTTGTTTCATCGAGCTTACTATGAGTTTGCTGGACAAATTCAGTGACATCGAAGAAACCAGAAAAGGTCTCGGAGATGCTGATCCAACGGCTGTTGTCATCGATCATCTGGAATCTCCAACACGGGCAATTATTAACGGCCAGTCCACCGTTCTGGCGGGAACAAATAATTATCTGGGACTGACTTTCGATGCAGCAGGGATAGAGGCGGGTACCCGGGCTCTGCAACAAGAAGGCACCGGAACAACGGGATCGCGAATGGCCAATGGGACTTATCGGGGGCACATTGCGCTGGAAGCGGAAATTGCCGACTTCTACGGCTATGATCAGGCCATCATCTTCTCTACAGGATATGCTGCCAATCTTGGCACTCTCATGGCGCTGTTGGACAAAGGGGATGCCGTATTGCTCGACGCCGACGCACACGCCAGTCTTTTCGACGGCTCCAGAATGTCGCCAGCTGATGTCTTTACCTTTAAGCACAATGACCCGGACAGTCTCGACAAGCGTCTCACTCGCCTGAAAGATCAAGCCAGCAAGTGTCTCGTGGTTATTGAAGGGCTTTACAGCATTCTCGGCGACACGGCACACCTTAAAGAGCTTGTCGAGGTTAAGGATAAACACGGTGCCTTGTTATTAATTGACGAAGCACATTCTTTGGGCGTATTTGGAGAAAAGGGGCGCGGTCTCGTCGAAGTGCACGATATGTTCGACAAGGTAGACTTTGTTGTCGGGACATTCAGCAAAAGCCTCGGCACAACGGGTGGTTTCTGCACCAGCAGACATCCTCAACTGTCTCTGTTTCCCTATGCCAGCAGACCCTATATGTTCACAGCTTCGCCATCTCCAGCCGTTGTAGAATGTACGCGCGCAGCACTGCGAAGCCTGCGGGAACGTCCTGAACTAAAGCAGGCACTCTGGCGTAATGCGGAGAGGCTCTACCAGGGGTTAATGCAAATCGGTGTTAATCCGGGGAACAATGCAAGCCCGGTGATGTCTGTACGATTGGGAAAGCGAGAAGACGCGCTCTCTGCCTGGAAGCACCTTTTAGACAATGGTGTTTACGTTAATCTGATTTTGCCTCCAGCAGCACCTGGAGGCGGAAGTTTACTTCGTATGAGTGTCAGCGCAGCCCATCAGGATGATGAAATAGACGCAATCGTTTCCGGTTTGCGCAACGCACTGGCAAGTCTGGACTCTTAACTACGTAAGAGAATGCACAAAGAGCAACATAATAAAGTTGCATAACGAGTAACACAAAGAGATACGAGGGGAGCATGATGAAAAACAAATCTGTCCGTCTTTTCAAAAATGGCATTCTGGAGTCACTGACTCATGTCCACCCGATTGTACCCCTGTTATTCTGGTCACCGGTCATTGTCTTCCTTATCTGGCGTGCGTTATTCGTTTTTAACGTTCCCCTGAGTGAAGTATTGATGCTGATTCTCCCCGGTCTTCTGGTCTGGTCACTCACGGAATATATGCTACATCGCTACGTCTTCCACTTCCCTGCAAAAAGTAAAGCTGGTAAATGGCTGGTGTATCTTTTTCATGGCGTTCACCATGACACGCCCGATGACAAAACCCGATTGGTGATGCCACCAGCAGGTGCAGTTATTGTTATGACATTTCTATGGTTACTTTTCTCACTCGTTGTCCCTGCTCCGTGGCTGGAGCCCTTCTGTGCCTTCTTCATCGTCGGTTATCTGATTTACGACTATATCCACTACGCCACTCATCATTTCAGGATGCGCTCACCGTTGTCCAAGGCGTTGAAGCGATACCATATGCAACACCACTTCAGCAAAGAAGGCGTAAAATATGGTGTTAGCTCACCCCTGTGGGATTGGATATTTCGTACCGTCAACTAGCATCAATTAAGCGGTAACTTTTAAGCGGTAACTATTAAGTAGTAACGATGCCAATGGCGAAGAAAAACTTCCTATTCTCACAATCCCTTTTAAACCGCTTGCCGGTACTAAGACATCCAAGCTGGATGATTGAAGGCGCTCTGTTCAATGGCATGATTGGCT
>CAZAZB010000025.1:0-18675 GCA_964489485.1 uncultured Pseudomonadales bacterium
CTGCATTCAACACGAGCTTGATCATCTGGATGGAAAGCTATTTGTGGATTATCTTTCATCTACCAAACGACAGCTCATCCGAAAAAAACTACAGAAGCTGCAAAAGTTAAGAGCCTAGATCAATGAACCTCATTTTCGCCGGAACCCCCGATTTTGCTGCCGATCATCTCAGTGTACTGGCAAGATCAGAACACCGAATATGTGCGGTTATTACGCAACCGGACAAGCCTGGAAAACGCGGCAAGAACCCTGAACCCAGTGCGGTAAAACGTTTGGCAACAGAATTGGATCTAGCCGTCATTCAACCCAATCGCTTGAAGGCAGCGGATATCCTGCATTATCAGGCCGATCTCATGGTTGTCGTTGCCTACGGTCAAATTTTGAGGAAAACAGTCCTGGAAGCACCACGGCTTGGTTGCCTGAACGTACACGCCTCACTCCTTCCCAGATGGCGTGGCGCTGCTCCCATTCAACGCGCGATACTCGCAGGAGATCTGGAAACCGGCGTCTGCATCATGCAGATGGATGAAGGACTGGACACCGGTGATGTCCTGCTTAGGCGAAAGGTTGAAATACTGTCTTCCGATACCAGCGCAACGCTCTCTTCGCGATTATCGGTACTAGGCTCAGAAGCATTATTAGAAACCTTACAAAAAATTGATGCACAAGACCTAGAGCCCATTTCCCAGAATGACCAGGGTATGACCTACGCAAAGAAGATTGAGAAGCAAGAAGCAGTCATTGATTGGCGCGCACCATCGATCGACATTTGCCGACAAATTAAGGCATTTAATCCCTCTCCTGTGGCCTTCTCGCAGTTAAGCAACATGCGGGTCAGAATATGGGATGCCTGCAACTATTCATACAAGCACTCACACAAACACACAGACAAGCAGGCGACAGAACAAGAACAACTTGCCCGGTCAGTTCAACCAGGAGAAATCATCTCACTCTCTAAGCGTGGCTTAGAAGTTGCGTGCGGCCAGGGCAGCATATTTATTACAGCCATCCAGCTGCCCATTGGCAAAGGTGCTATTTTGTCGGCGACTGACCTGATGAACTCTCGCAAAGAAGTGGTTGCACCTGGCAACCGATTTTCCTAAAGACCTGGACATACCAATGCAAGAATACATCCAGGCCGTTGCCACGTTAATCAGAATTGTTAAACATGGCAGCAGTCTCGATGACAAACAGCAAGAAAAGGGATCGCCTCTTGCCCGACAGATTACTTATGGTGTGCTAAGAGAATATTATTCTCTTAATCACATCGTAGATGCACTCCTGGAAAAGCCACTTCCTGCCAAACATCTGGATCTTAAACTATTGCTACTCTGTGGCATCTATAGCATTCAGTCATTAAATCGCCCTTCACATGCCAGTGTTAATGCTGTGGTCGAATCTACCATTGCCTTCAAAAAGAAATGGTCGAAGGGACTGGTCAACGCCATTTTACGTCACTACATCAGAAAGAAAGATCTTTTCGAAGACTTATCTAACACCTCCATAGAGGTGCTAAGTGAGCATCCACATTGGCTAGCTTCAAGAATTGTGACAGCATGGCCTGATACTGCAACTGACGTGTTCAAGGCGAACAACACACAACCGCCCATGACACTGAGGGTCAATCGAACAAAAAACACCCGCGCGGAGTATCTGTCTTTGCTTAAAGAAAACGGCATCGATGCAAAAACAGGAACTCTTACCAATACTTCAATCATTCTCGCCTCACCTTGCCCTGTCGATCAACTGCCTGGTTTCTTTGATGGTCTCGTTAGCATCCAGGATGAAGCATCTCAACTGGCGGCTATTATTTTGAATACTCAGAGTGGAGATAGGGTGCTTGACGCCTGTGCCGCGCCAGGAGGTAAAACTTGTCATCTGCTCGAAGAAAACCCCGCAATCGACCTGGTCGCAAATGACAAGGATGAACAGCGATTAACATTCATTCAGGAGAATCTGGAGAGATTGGATCAATCATGTCAGCTACTACACGCTGACCTTCTGTCCTTACCCACCAGGTCCTTATCCGACAAGTCCCTGTCTACCAGGTCCTTCGACAAGATCCTCCTGGATGCTCCCTGCTCTGCGACAGGAATAATTCGACGCCATCCTGACATTAAGTTGCTGCGCCGAAATTCAGATATTGATAAGCTGTGCGCCATGCAAAGTCAGCTACTGTCTGCTGCCTGGGATCTCCTAAAAGATGAAGGAGGAGAAATCTTGTACTCGACCTGCTCGCTTCTTCCCGATGAAAACGACAAGATCGTAGCTCACTTTCTAGCGTCGAGAGCGGATATTGGTGACGCACAAGTTGTGCCAATTCAAATGCCAGCGGATATCCCCGCGTGCATAAAACAATCTGCAGGCATTCAACTCCTGCCAACGACTCATTCACATGATGGGTTTTATTACGCCCACCTCCGCAAGCTTCCAAAAGAGGCGACCTAGATAATGAAAATTATCATTCTCGGTGCAGGGGAAGTCGGTGGCAACCTCGCGCAGAATCTGACTAAAGAAGCGAGTGACATCACGGTAGTAGATACCGATAGTGACCGGTTGAGAGAACTCCAGGATCGATTTGATATCCGCACTTTACGCGGCCTTGCATCTCATCCTGACATATTGCGGCAAGCAGGTGCCGAGGATGCCGATATGCTCATCGCTGTCACTAATAGTGACGAGGTCAATATGGTTGCCTGTCAGGTCGCGCATACCGTCTTCAACACACCCACAAAGATTGCTCGAATCCGATCAAGAGCCTACCTAACCGACGGCGGTATTTTTCGGCCAAAAGACATGCCAGTAGACTACATTGTCAACCCTGAAGAGCTCATCACCCAGGATATCAAGCGACTGATTGATAATCCCGGTGCCCTGCAGGTCATGGATTTTGCCGATGGGCAAGTCCAGTTGGTTGGTGTCAAAGCCTATTATGGCGGTCCTCTCGTGGATCAGGAATTGCGATACATTCGCAAACACATGCCATTGGTCGATACTCGCGTTGCGGCAATTTTTCGTAAAAACCGGCCGATCATGCCGGAGGGTACCACCGTCATCGAAGCTGATGATGAAGTGTTTTTCATCGCTGCCGCCAAAGACATTCAAAGCGTCATGAGTGAACTAAGGCGCACAGAGAGGCCTAACAAAAGAATTGTTATCGCCGGGGGCGGGCATGTCGGGCAAGGTCTTGCCAAATCAATTGAACATCAATATGGCGTTCGGATAATCGAACGAGACCGGCAGCGATGTTACGAGCTATCCGAGACCCTTGATCGCACCATCGTGTTAGCAGGGAATGCTTCCGACAGGGATCTTCTGCTTGAAGAAAATATCGAAGATGCAGATGTCTTTTGTGCGGTTACCAATGATGACGAGGCTAACATCATGTCATCCATGCTTGCCAAGAGTCTCGGTGCTCGCAAGGTAATAACGCTTATTAACAACCCTGCCTACGTTGATCTTATCGAAGGTCACGATATTGATATCGCCATTTCACCCCAACAAGCAACCCTCGGCTCCATACTGACGCATATCAGGAGAGGTGATGTTGTCAAAGTACACGCACTCAGGCGTGGCGCTGCAGAAGCTATCGAAGCAGTCGCACATGGTGACGAGACAAGTTCAAAAGTCATCGGCCGCACACTGGGGGAAATTGTCCTACCAACAGGTACAAACATCGGTGCGATTGTTAGGGGAGATGACGTCGTCATCGCCCATGATGATGTGGTTGTAAAGCCTGATGACCACCTTATTTTGTTCCTCGTTGATAAAACTAAAATCCGGGATGTCGAAAAGCTCTTCCAGGCACCCCTCAGTTTCTTCTAACCCATGAACTTCGGCATCGCACTCAGGATTCTCGGCAGCTTGCTAATGATATTTAGCCTGACCTTGTTACCCCCGTTGCTGGTCTCATGGATCTATGAGGACAATGCCTCAATGATCTTTGTTGAGGCTCTGATCATCACTTTCAGTTCTGGTGCCATGCTCTCCCTATTCTTTCGAGGTTTTAGGAAGGAAATGAGAACCAAAGACGGGTTTCTGGTCACTGTTCTTTTCTACCTGGCATTGGGGTTATTCGGCAGCATACCCTTTCTCGATTCTGCAGGTGCCAACCTGCATCTGGCGGATGCGCTATTCGAGTCCTTCTCTGGTTTAACCACAACTGGCGCAACAGTCATCACGCACCTCGATACACTACCTCAGTCAATACTCTTCTACCGACAACAACTGCAATGGCTTGGTGGTATGGGTATCATTGTTCTGGCTGTGGCCATCTTACCAATGTTGGGTATCGGTGGTATGCAGCTGTATCGTGCCGAAACACCTGGGCCAGTTAAGGACAGCAAACTAACCCCTCGTATTCAGCAGACAGCCCTGGCGCTTTGGTCCATCTACGTTGGTTTAACGATACTATGTTCGCTGGCCTATTGGGCCGCTGGTATGTCGCTATTCGATGCCATCTGTCATAGCTTTTCCACGGTGGCAATAGGTGGTTTTTCAACCCACGACGCCAGCATTGGTTATTTCAACTCACCCATGATCGAGTCAGTGGCCGTTGTCTTTATGGTCATTTCGGGTATCAATTTTGGTCTTCACTTTTTCGCGGTGAGAGATCGTTCAATCCTTCATTACCTGAAGGACGATGAGGTCATCTTCTATCTCAGTATTCTGGCACTGTCCACTATTGTGGTGACAGTCTTGTTGCTCATGTTTGGCACCTACGAGGGGACTACCGCGTTCCGAATGGCGATTTTTGAAGTCGTCTCTATATTTACAACCACAGGTTTCGCAACCGCCGACTTCAGCCAATGGCCCGGAATGTTACCTTATCTTATCTTCTTCGGCGCCTTTACAGGTGCCTGTGCTGGTTCTACCGGTGGGGGAATGAAGGTGATCCGCGTTCTTTTGATCATTAAACAGGGTCTTCGCGAGATTCATCGACTGATCCATCCTAATGCTGTCTTCCCCATTAAGGTTAATAAACACCGGGTCACATCAAATGTCATTGAGGCCATTTGGGGGTTCTTCTCTATCTATGTCATTCTATTTTTATTCATGCACCTAGGACTGGTGGCAACAGGTATGGACTTTCTTGCGGCATTCTCTGCAGTGGGGGCAGCAATCAATAACCTCGGGCCAGGTCTCGGAGACGTATCCTTGCACTATGCAGGCATTACAGACAGTGCGAAGATCCTGTTAAGTTTCGCAATGATCCTCGGAAGGTTGGAGATATTCACCATCCTGGTATTGTTCACGCCTATGTTCTGGCGCAAATAGTTCTGGCGCAATAAAAAGCCAGCCAGCTCGTTAGTGGAAGCCATCCGACTTATCAAAACGATAGAGCTTCTTTTCACCCACGGGTCTTTCGCGAAAGCGTTTGTATTCCCATTGATACTGGGCTGGATTTTCCCTGACACATTTTTCTACTGATGCATTGACGGCTCGAACGGAAATATCAATATCTTCATCATAGATGCCCGGATCAGCCCTCTCAAACTTCACCCGGAACTGACCATTCGTTAAACGCGTAAGACAGACGACGAGAGCCTGCGCTTTTGTTTTCTGCAATAACCGACTCACCAGTATATCGGTCAGGGTACTGACACCAAAAAAATCTGCAAATACACCATTGGCAGGGACCTGGTCTGGCAATATTGTGACCACTCCGCCATCAGATAACACACGATAAAGCCTTGCTAATCCTTTCACGTTGGTTGCCACCAGCTCATGGCCGAAATTTTCCCGGACGTGTTCCATCAGGGGGCGCATAAAATCTTGCCGGGGCGGTTGGTATAGTGCTGTTATTGGCGCAATGTCAGCAGAGTAACTGTTGAAAAGCTCCCAATTACCCACATGCGGCAGAAGTATCACAACGCCAGCATCTTCATCCAGCGCATCCATCAGTATTTCTTCACCGACAATTTCTGAAATCCATGCCTTTAGACTGTCCGGTTTACCGAACCAGGCCGCCGGTGTTTCAAACAGTGTTTGCCCTGTGTTGGCTAAACTCGCACGGCTAAGATCTCTACGCTCATCTGCACCGAGTTGAGGAAAACAGATCTTCAGGTTTGCCTCTGTCACCAGAAATGATCGGCTCCTGATGAGATAGTTAATGTCTCCGATGCGGCGTCCAATAAACTGACTGGCAGGACGTGGCAATCTAGCTAACAACCTCAACACCAATTCAACAACATGACCCAACATCTCGTTATCTGGACATCTGGCGACATTCTTTATGCCGATAACAATTAACTAGATGGTCATTGACCATCCCGGTCGCCTGCATAAAGGCATAACAAATAGTCCCACCGACAAAGTTAAAACCGAGTTTCTTTAATGATTTACACATTTCTTCTGACGCTGCTGTTGTAGCTGGCACATGGGACATGCTTTTGAATCGGTTCTGGATTGGCTTGTGATCAACAAATGACCATAGATACTCCGAAAAACTCTCACCCCTGTCTTTAAAATCCAAAAAGGCCCGAGCATTCCTGATCGCACTGTCGATCTTCAATCGATTACGGATAATGCCACTATTACCAAGAGGCTGCTGCTTTTTTCTCACCCCATAACGAGCGATTTTCTCAGCGGAAAAATTATCCATGGCCAAGCGGTAATTTTCACGTTTCTTTAATACAGTAATCCAACTCAAACCCGCCTGGGCGCCTTCAAGCAGCAAAAACTCAAATAGTAGATCGTCATCGTAAAGGGGAACACCCCACTCTTCGTCATGGTATTCCTGGTACAAACTATCCCCGGCACACCACTGACATCTCATTCGTTCCTGCATTATTTCCTGCATCGCTTCTCGCACACCTGACCATTGCCACGCATGTTACCTAGCAGAGTGCTGAAAAAGTACCTGTTGGCACAATTCGGCGTTGAAATTAACCCGTGCGCGACTCCGATCGACAAGCTCATTTGCTGCCTGTAAACTCCACCTTCTCAGCAAATTTCGCCTTCCCTGGCACCTAACAGTTTCTTTTTCAGCACCCTGCTGGAATCTTTGTGGGTGGCAGCAACCCCTGATATTAGTCTTTGCTGTCTGTCTAATCGGTTTTGAAACAAATGTTGATACAAATAGAGCTTAATCAGTTCTTCCCGAGTAGGTATACTTACGCACTTTTTTGCTGGGGTGGGCGAGATGAACAGGGTTGACACATTTCAAAAACTGATACTTTCCCTTCAGGAATATTGGTCAAATCAGGGCTGTGTCCTGATGCAACCCTATGATATGGAAGTCGGCGCCGGAACCTTTCATCCTGCAACCTTCCTGCGAGCCGTCGGTCCAGAAAACTGGCAGGCAGCCTACGTCCAGCCTTGCCGTCGTCCAACGGATGGTCGCTATGGCGAGAACCCCAACCGCTACCAATACTATTATCAATATCAGGTCGTCATGAAACCTTCACCAGATAATTTTCAGGCGCTATATTTAGACTCCCTGCGCCATGTGGGGATTGATCCACTGGTGCACGACATTCGGTTTGTCGAAGACAATTGGGAATCTCCTTCGCTCGGTGCATGGGGGTTAGGTTGGGAAGTCTGGATGGATGGAATGGAAATCACGCAGTTCACCTATTTTCAACAAGTCGGTGGTCTTGAATGTTATCCCGTGATGGGAGAAATAACCTATGGACTTGAGAGGCTCGCTTTATATCTACAAGGGGTAGAGGATTTCCGGCAGTTGATCTGGACAAAATCGGACAACCAGTCCGTCACCTATGCTGATGTCTATCATCAGTATGAGGTTGAGATGTCCGCTTACAACTATGATGAATCAAACGTGGAAGGTTTATTTTCACAGTTTGATTTTTATGAATCAGAGACCAGTCGATTACTGGAAGCAAACTTACCTCTTCCCGCCTACGAGTTCGTCATGAAGGCATCTCATACATTCAATCTTTTGGATGCAAGGCATGCGATTTCGGTGACCGAGAGACAGCGATACATGCTACGTATTCGCACCCTTTCAAGAGGTGTGGCAAAGGCATACTTTGATTCCCGCATGGCACTCGGATTCCCACTGGCAGACGACAGTACCCGGGCACATGTCATGCAGGAGATAGCCAATGCAAAATGAAAACCTTCTCCTGGAAATTGGAACTGAAGAGCTACCGCCCCGATCCTTGAAGAGTTTGATGTGTAGTCTTGAACAAAATCTTGCCCTGGAATTGAAGCAGGCAGGCTTTACCTTCTCAGCATCTCGAGGTTTTGCCTCCCCGAGAAGACTCGCAGTACTGATAGAGAATTTGTCAGAAAAACAAACCGACAAGCAAATAGACAAACGTGGACCAGCGATTGCCGCAGCTTATGATGAAAAAGGGGAACCAACCAGAGCGCTACAAGGTTTCGCATCTTCTTGCGGCATCACCGACCTTTCGACATTAGAGCGATTCAAAACCGACAAGGGGGAATGGGTAGTTTTTCGAAGTATGGAAGAGGGAAAGTCTCTCAAGGATTGCATCGAGAGCCTGGTCTCCTCCGCCATCGATCATCTACCAATTGAGCGAAAAATGCGCTGGGGGAGCAGCCGGCTGGAGTTTGTCCGACCCGTTCACTGGATTGTTATATTGCATGGCGACAATATCCTTCCTGCTGTCGTGCTCGGGCATGCTGCGGGTCGGGTCAGCCGTGGGCATCGATTCATGTCTGATAAATGGCTCGAGATTCAGAACGCAGACGATTACACACAGGCGCTACAAGACGCGTTTGTGGTAGTTGACTTTAACGAACGCCGACAAAAAATTGAAATCCAGCTTCAGGCAGAAGCCACAAAGCTAGGTTGCAACCTGGTACTCGATAACGATCTTCTTGATGAAGTCACCTCACTCGTTGAATGGCCGTGTGCACTTGCTGGTAGTTTCGATAAATCATTTCTAAGCATTCCAGATGAAGCATTGATCTCTGCAATGAAAAAGCACCAGCGATATTTTCACTTAGTTAACGATATTGGTGAGCTGCAATCATACTTCATTACGGTATCAAATATTCAGAGTAAGGACGAACAAGTCGTAATCAAAGGTAACGAAAGAGTCATTCGGCCTCGCCTTGCTGACGCAGCATTCTTTTTCAAGCAGGATTCAGCATCAACATTGGACAAGAAATTAGAAAAACTCGCGGACGTTGTATTCCAATCAGAATTAGGGACGTTTCTCGACAAGGCCAACCGTATCTCCAAATTGGCTGAATTCATTGCTTCTCAACTTGGTGCCGATGAACCTGCCTGCGCTCGTGCCGCTCTACTTTGTAAAGTCGATCTGATCACAGATATGGTCGATGAATTCCCTGACCTTCAAGGCATCATGGGTGGCTACTATTCAAACATTGATGGCAATCCGGAAGAAATTGGCCTAGCCATTCGCGAACATTATTTACCTACTTATTCTGGCGGACCACTACCTTCTACCCTCGAGGGTTCATGCGTCGCCCTGGCGGATAAATTAGACACATTGGTTGGTCTTTTTGCCATTGGTCAGCCGCCCTCAGGTTCGCGCGATCCTTTCGCACTACGACGACAGACTCTCGGTATTCTTCGGATTTGTATCGAGAATGAATTGGTTATCGAGATTGAGACTTGCCTCGACAAAGCGCTCGAACTTCATGGTATTGATGCAACGAAGAACGATGTACTGGCGTACACGCTGGATCGTCTTTCTCACTGGTATGGCGAGAAAGACATTGATCACGATGTTTTCGATGCCATCAGATTCAGTAGCCCGGGCATCAACAATCTTCTCGAAGCAGATCACAGGATTCGCTCTATGCAGGCATTTCGGTCACATCAACAAGCTCCCAATCTCGCGGCGGCAAACAAGCGTGTGTCGAATATCCTGAAGAAGGTTGGTGATGAGGCACTCGACCAGTCGGTTCTGATAGACCCTGATGCCAGTCTTTTTACTGAACAGGCCGAGCATGATTTGTTCAAGCAGATGACCGAGGTAAGCGAGGCATTTGCACAGGGTATCCTAAACTACAATGAGAAATTTGAGCGACTTGCGTGCTTACAGCCTTTTATCGATTGTTTTTTTAATGATGTTATGGTGATGGCAGAAGAAAAAGAAGTACGTTCCAATCGACTTGTCCTGCTTAGATCACTCGCCAATGTCTTGTTACAGGTAGCAGATTTTTCACGACTCGAGGTATCGTCAGAGTGAACCCCCGGCAAAATCAGGTCATCATTCTAGATCGTGATGGTGTGATCAATCAGGACTCACCTGAGTATATTAAGAGTGCCGATGAATGGATCCCGATCCCTGGAAGCCTTGAGGCACTGTCGTTGCTCAGTTCACACGGATTCCTGGTGTATATCGCAACTAATCAGGCAGGGATCGCCAAAGGAAAACTAACGGAGAGTGATTTGACCGCCATCCATCAAAAATTGATAACAGAAGTGGATAGAACCGGCGGGAAAATCTCCGGTATTGTTTACTGCCCGCACCACCCTGACAGGGATTGCCAGTGCCGCAAACCGGCACCCGGCATGCTTAACCGCATTATCGGTGAATCAGGTGCAAAAGCTGAGGATGTCATCTTCGTGGGTGATTCTTTGAAAGACATACAGGCTGCAGAGGCGGCTTGTTGCCAGGCTGTCCTCGTTTTAACTGGCAATGGTCTTGATACACTAGAACAGCGTCCAGATCTAGAACGAGTCCACAAAGACCTTCTGTCATTCGCAAACCACATAATATCCTTATAAAACAATAGGTTAGCTAGTTTTTGTCCGGATTCGCAGATCACTGCGGCTATTTCCTTCGCAAGTGCTTGTTTCATATACCTAACATATTGAATGTGTTGCTTGTATTGACTAGAAACACGACTTTACGGACAGGAACTAGCTAGATATCCAGATTCGCGACCGCCAGTGCATTTTCCTCTATGAACTGTCTTCTCGGCTCTACCTGATCCCCCATGAGCGTGTTGAATATCTGGTCCGCAGCGATAGCGTCTTCTACCGTTACCCGAAGCATTGTCCTGGAAGAGGGGTCCATCGTCGTTTCCCACAGCTGAGAGGGGTTCATTTCACCCAAACCCTTAAAGCGCTGTCTCGATTGACCGCGTAGCCCTTCTGTCTGAAGCCAGTTAAGCGCCTCTGCCAGAGTCTGAACTTCTTGTGTTTTCTCGCCTTTTCTCACCACACCATCACTTTGTACCAGACTGGTCATTCGTTCACCAAAATCTGCAAAATCCCGGTAGTCGCCAGAAGCAAAGAAATCTCGATCCAGTACATAATCTCGCTGCATTCCGTGGTTCACGACACCAATGGCTGGATAGTAAAGATGCAGGTTCTGGTCCTCCTGCACCTCGAATAGGTATTCAACCCGTTGTTTGTTCTGTTCGTTAACCCTTTCTGAAAGCTTCTCTGTCCAGTTTCCGACCAGTTCCTTGTTCTGAAGATCCTCGACGCCGAGTCGCGGCAGATAGATAAGCTGTTCCAGCGCAATCAGCGGGTACACGCGTTCGAGTCGTTTCATGCCATTCTGAATAGTATAAAAGGATTCGGCTATTCCTCTGAGTTCAGTCCCGGAGATGGGTATCGCGCCGGCTGTGGATGTAAGAGAAGCATCATCCAGTGCAAGTTCAAGTATATAGCCCGTGAGTTCGTCCTCATCCTTTATATAACGTTCCTGTTTACCTCTTTTCACCTTATAGAGTGGTGGTTGCGCGATAAGCACATGACCCCTTTCGATAAGTTCCGGCATATGGCGAAAGAAGAACGTCAGCAGCAGTGTCTTGATATGGGCGCCATCCACATCAGCATCGGTCATAATAATAATACGGTGGTATCTCAGTTTATCCGCATCAAACTCATCTCGACCAATGCCACATCCAAGTGCGGTTATCAGCGTGCCCACTTCAACAGAGGACAGCATCTTGTCAAATCTGGCCTTCTCGACATTTAGGATTTTTCCTTTGAGTGGAAGAATAGCTTGATACTTCCTGTCACGCCCCTGCTTTGCTGAACCACCAGCGGAATCACCCTCGACAAGGTAGATTTCGGACTGCGCTGGATCTTTCTCCTGACAATCAGCGAGCTTCCCCGGCAACCCTGCTATATCAAGCGCGCCCTTACGCCGGGTCATTTCACGTGCTTTTCGCGCGGCTTCTCTGGCCCGGGCGGCGTCTATCATCTTTTGGACGATAGATTTCGCCTCCTGTGGGTTTTCCAGGAGGTGTTCTGAAAAGTATTTACCCATTTCCTGCTCAACCGCTGTTTTGACCTCGGAGGAAACCAGCTTATCCTTTGTCTGGGAAGAAAATTTAGGATCTGGTACCTTGACGGAGATGATAGCAATGAGACCTTCACGGGCATCGTCGCCTGTTGTGTTGATCTGTGCCTTCTTGCCCATGCCTTCACGTTCAATGTAGCTATTCAGGGTTCTTGTTAATGCGGTCCTGAATCCTTGTAGGTGGGTTCCGCCATCACTCTGCGGTATATTGTTCGTATAGGCAAAGAGAGTTTCCTGATAAGAATCATTCCACTGCATTGCTATTTCTACGGCAATACCATCCTCCGGCCTTTCAATCTGAAAATGAAAGATCTCATTGAGAGGTGTTTTGTTGATGTTAAGGTACTCTATAAAGGATCTTAATCCACCTTCATACATGAACTTTTCGGACTTGCCTGTCCGTTCATCTTTAAGATTTATGGAGACACCGGTATTGAGAAAGGCGAGTTCTCTCAATCGTTTTGCAAGAATGTCGTAATGGAACTCGATATTGGTGAATGTCAGTGGAGACGGTTTAAATCGACAACGTGTTCCCGTTTGTCCTGTCTCACCCACTGCTTTTAACGGTTCATCCGGTACCCCATCGTGATAGATCTGCTCCCAGACTTTACCGTGGCGATAGATAGTCAGTCTCAATTCAGAAGAAAGCGCGTTAACCACTGAAACACCTACACCATGGAGGCCACCAGACACCTTGTAATTGCTGTCGTCAAATTTTCCGCCCGCATGAAGAACAGTCATAATGACCTCAGCAGCAGATTTACCCTCCTCCTGATGCATATCAGTTGGTATACCGCGACCATCGTCGGTCACAGTAACGGACTCATCCGGGTGAATAATCACGTTAATCTCTGAGCAATAGCCTTCCAGTGCTTCATCAATAGAGTTATCAACAAGCTCCTGCACCATATGATGCAATCCTGTGCCATCGTCTGTATCGCCGATGTACATACCGGGCCTCTTTCGTACAGCGTCCAACCCCTTAAGCACTTTGATGCTAGTGGAATCGTAAGTTTTGTTGTCGTCTGTCATTTAATCCTGTCCTGTTTCTACTGCCTTTTTCTATTCAGCCAGTCACTTCACTGTAGTTGCCATGTTCCACGTGAAACAACTTGATTTGCTCTTTCGGCCAGATACCCTCCTGGCGATCAATACCGGTGGCGATAATCTGAACATCCATGGAAAGGAGAACCTCAGCGAGGCGCTGACAGTATCGAGGGTCCAACTCAGCCTTCATGTCGTCAACCAGATAGATAAGATTTTTGCGTTGGGATTGAGTCAACAACTGTCCCTGGGAAATGGCCATTATCCAACAAAGCACCTTGAGCTCCCCCCGGGAGCAGACTTGACTAGCATCTTCACCGTTAATACTTATTCTAACATCTGCGCGATGAAAACCGTGCTGGGAAAAACCCCTTTTTCTATCCAGCTCCTGACCTCGATGGTAGACATCCAATAACTTCTCGTCTAGTCGCCACCCTCGAAAATAGCGGCACTCTACTCCCTCTATATCAAGCAGTTCCGCACAGATGCGTCCAAACGTTTCTTTATACTGGGCCATATATTGACTGCGAATCTTGTCTAACCGTTCAGAATAGATAACAAGTTCACGGGTCCAGGATTCGAGTTCCGGGGCAGAACCCTGGTGCTTGAGTACACCGTTGCGTTGCTTCAGACATCGATTGGCGCCCTCCCAAATAGCTCCGAAGGACGGTTCCACGTGGAACACGCCCCAGTTGAGAAATCGTCGTCGAATACCCGGTGAGCCCAGTAGCAGATTAACTGTATCAGCGCCCAATACCTGTGTGGGCAAGAGACTGGCTAGCTCAGTGGCCTTTTTAATCTCCTCGCCATTTATCTTGATCATACGGTCGCCTTTCCGCGACCGTTGAACGCCAAGTTTTTGTTGCGTTGACTCGTCATCAAGTACACCGATAACAACACATTGCTCCATCCCTCTGGAAATGACGGAGTCCATACTCATATGGCGGAATGAACGAGTTGAACCGAGAATATGGATACTTTCCAGCAGGCTTGTCTTCCCGCTTCCGTTAGGACCGATGAGCAAATTCAGCCGAGGGTCCAGTGTCATCCTGAGTTTGGATAAGTTTCTGATTCCTGAGACTTCTAATTGAACCAGGCACATGCCTAAGGGTGCATTTCTTCACAATTTCTGTGGTCAGTGTGTCCACAGCATACAATATAGTAGGTGTGATCATGACGTTTCACAGCTTCCCTTCCCGTCACAACTTCATCGGCATCACAACATAGAGCGCATCTTCCTTCTCTGGATCTTCCAGGAGAGCACTGCTATTCGAATCATGAACCGTTATCTTCACACGGTCACCCTCTAGCACACCCAGAACATCTTGAAGATAACTAACGTTAAACCCAATTTCTAGTGAATCTCCTTCATATTCTACGGAAACAGTCTCTTCTGCTTCTTCCTGCTCAGGGTTGTTGGCGGACAGTTGAATACTTCCACTACTAAAACTAACCCGAATGCCCCGAAATTTTTCGTTGGACAAGATGGCTGTCCGATTAAGCGCCTGGCGTAACTCCTGCCTATCCGCCAATATTATCTTGTCGCCGTTTTTAGGGATAACGCGGTCATAGTCAGGGAATCGGCCGTCGACAAGCTTGGTCGTCAGCGTAAACTCCCTGGAAGAAGCGCACAGATGACTCGCACCGACCATGATGTCTACATCGCCCGATAATTCATTGAGCAATCGCTGTAGTTCAACCACGCCCTTCCTTGGAATAATGACCTGACTCGCTGAGTCCAATGCGGTTTCAATCGATAAATTGGCCGTCGCCAGACGGTGGCCATCTGTGGCGACCGCCTTAACATATCCATCACCCATCTCGATCAACATTCCATTTAGAAAATACCGCACATCCTGCTGTGCCATCGCGAAACCAGTGCTATCCAGCAAGTGTTTCATCTTCTTACTATCGAGCCTGGTGGAAATATCGACGGCTGCATTGTCAACCGACGGAAAATCAACTGCCGGTAGAGTCGAAAGTGTTGACCTGAAGCGCCCAGATTTAATGACCAAACGTTGTTCAATGACTTCAAAATCAATGTTGGCTTGATCGGGAAGTTCTCGACAAATATCCATTAACTTTCTTGCAGGCACGGTGATCTGACCCGGCGTCGCGGCAGACAATTCAACGCGCCCTACCAGTTCAACCTCCAGGTCCGTACCCGTCAAAGACAACTCGTTCTCTGTTGCCTGCATCAATACATTCGCTAGAACCGGCAGGGTTTGCCGACGCTCCACTACGCCAGCTACCTGCTGTAGCGGTTTAAGCAGCGCTTCGCGACTAAGCGACAATTTCATAAGTTATCCAACATTTAGTCTATTTAAACACAAGTGATCACTCACTTACTACGTAAGCCACTACAACATCATAGGGCTAATAACATAGCTAGAGTTTATCGCATCGGGGTCTACCAATAAACAAGCACTATTCGCATCACTGAAGGTCATCACCACCCTTTCTCCTTCAATCACAGAAAGCGCATCAATAAGGTAGCCAACATTAAATCCTATTTCCAAATCATCGCCGTCATAGTTCACAGTAACGGATTCTTCCGCTTCTTCCTGTAACGGGTTGTTTGAGTGCATATCAAGCCGACCTTTGTTCAGCCGCAATCGTACATTCCGATAGACCTCATTAGACAAAATGGCCGTACGGATAAGCGCTTCGCGGATCTCCTGGCGGTCTCCTTCAACAGTTTTATCTCCCGATTCGGGGATAGCTCTCCGGTAATCCGGATAGGTTGCATCGATCAAACGGGTTGTCAGAACAGCATCGGCGCAATCAACCTGCATGTGGTTAGCCGTAAAGCGCACATCAACGCTAATGTCGCTCCTGTCAGGCACCAGCTTCAGTAATTCGTTCACACCCTTTCTTGGCACTATGTATTGTTTTTCTCCATTGGCTTGATCAGCATCTACCACGAAACTCGTCGCCAGTCTTTGGCCATTGGTCGCAACAAACCTCACCAGACCACCCGCCACTTCTACCAGCAGCCCATTGAAGAAGAAGCGAACGTCTTGCTGCGCCATCGCGAAACTCGTCTTCTGCAGCATCCTGTGTAGCGAGTCAGACGCAAGGCTAAACTGCACCTCAGCGCCCTCTACTTCAACCTTCGGAAAATCAATGGCGGGCAGGGTCACCAGATATGATTTGAAACGACCACTTTCAATACACAATCTGTTTTCCTTCAGAGAGAACTCCATCGATGAAGTATCCGGCAGGCTACGACAGATGTCAGAAAGCTTCCTTGCCGGGATCGTTATCTCTCCTGATGCCAGACAACTTACCTTCGACGTATGTGCTCCAATTTCAACCTCCTGGTCTGTACCCGTCAACTTCAATCCGCTGTCATTCACTGAAAGCAGAAGGTTCGCCAAAATCGGTAGTGTTTGCTTGCGCTCAACAACACTGGCCACGAGTTGCAAGGGCTCTAGTAGTTCGGCTTGACTAATTGTAAATTTCATAGGGATCTGGGTGTTAGTCTATTTTTTCTATCGTTGCTGTAAGCGAGTGTCGTCACCTGTGAGAGCTGTTGCCAGCAAAGATACTATCTGTGAGCACCCCGGGCCTTCGAGTGGGCTACGCAACAAATTCGCTCAGGACGTCAAACTAAGACGTCAATAAACGAAGGAGGTTACGATAGTCCTCGTTAATGGTCCTCTCGCTTTCCTTGAGTTCCTCAATACGGCGACAGGCGTGGAGAACTGTCGTGTGATCCTTGCCACCAAAGGCATCTCCGATTTCCGGCAGACTATGGGTTGTTAACTCCTTCGCTAACGCCATTGCCAGCTGACGCGGCCTTGCAACAGATCGGCTGCGCTTCTTTGACAGCATGTCGGACATTCTGATCTTGTAATAATCGGCCACAGTCTTTTGAATATTGTCTATCCCAACCTGTCTATCTTGAATGGCGATCAAATCTCTTAGCGAATCACGAACCTGATCGATACTTATCCCTCTCCCCGTGAAACCGGCATTCGCGACGACCCGTTTTAAGGCACCTTCCAGTTCACGGACATTCGAACGGATCCTCTCTGCAATGAAAAATGCCGCATCATGAGGCAGGCTTACACCCTCCAATTCAGCCTTTTTCATTAGAATCGCCACACGTGTCTCCAGTTCCGGTGGCTCTACCGATGCCGTCATGCCCCAGACGAAGCGACTTTCCAGACGTTCTTCCAGGCCTTGTATCTCTTTAGGATAACGATCACAAGTCAATACTATTTGCCGACCATCTTCTTGTAACCTATTGAAAACATGGAAAAATTCTTCCTGAGATTTGGAGCCTTTTGCGAGAAACTGGATATCATCCATCAGCAGTACGTCAACAGATCGGTAATATTGGGTGAAATCAGACATGGTGCCATGTTCGATTGCACGCACCATATCTTCCATAAACCTCTGGGAATACATGTAGGCGACCTTCAAGTTTGGATGTTGATCCACAATTGAATTTCCGACCGCGTGCATTAAATGCGTTTTGCCGAGACCAACGCCACCATAGAGCAACAGGGGGTTGTAAGATGCACCGCCTATGTTCTCGGAGACCTGCACAGCAGCGGCTCTCGCCATCTCATTTGAGCTACCTTCTACAAAGGAATCGAAGGTAAAATCCCTGTTCAGACCCAATAGAGGGAAAAAACTTTCCCTTGCTGCCAGCGTATTCCTTGTCCGGGCTGCCTGAATCTGCCCAGCAGCGCCGGTTGACCTTTGGTCAGGTATATTTCCTCCGTATGGGGCTGCAGCCGGGCCCTTCTCACCAAATTTTGCTGTGCCAGACGCCCCCTGGGCGCCACTTCGACCAGCGGTCACTCTGCGCGCCTTATTTTTACTCCCGATTTCCAGGTTAATTGAACGAGACCCACCTGCCTCGAGCAGCTCTTTGATTCGCCGCAAAAATTGATCGTTAATTTTGTCCCGAATGTACCTGTTTGGCGCCAGTAACGTAACGTCTGCATCATCAGAAACGACTTGCAGGGGCCTAATCCAGGTATTGTATTGTTGTGCTGTTAGTTCGTCTTCCAGTGTGTACAGACATTTTTGCCAATTCGATACCCCCACAGAACCCCGCTCCCCTCGTTGTTTTCAATTATTTTTCAAACTGAATATTGAACCATATGGCTTACAAAATACTTCCTAAAAAACTGACTTAACGAATTTTTTCAGCTGGACACTATTCTTTTCAACTTTTAGAACGTTAATCTCATAGCACGTTAATCTCATAGCACGTCAATCTCATTAGCCCATTCCCTTTACTCACTGCTCGCCAGTGAAGTCCCAATTCTGTGTGCCACACAGGCTAAACGCCGCCGAATTTACCTTAGGTGGACGGACCCAAAGGTATCAGGAGCATTCTTACAACAACAATTGAACAATAACTGATGTGATATCAACTAAATGG
>CAZAZB010000026.1:0-7186 GCA_964489485.1 uncultured Pseudomonadales bacterium
TTTATCATGAGTAATAAGCTGTTAATGGCCATTTAAAGTGATCCGCCATTTTTTAAACGGCGCCATAAAACCGGTACCAGAGGATGGACAACGTACAATGGCACCAGCGAAATCCAGAAGAATATTGTCACCAAGCGCGGATTAGGTTTGTCGGAATAGGAAGTTAACTGAATGAAACGATATTATGAAGGCTTTAATGGCATCAATCTGGTGGTTGATGAATTTGGTGATCGGAATAATGCAGAAAGATTTGTCTTGTTCGCTCACGGTGGAGGCCAGACTCGCCATGCATGGCGATCTTCTGCGAAGTTGCTGGCAGATAGAGGAATGTACACCTTGTCACTTGATCTACGTGGTCATGGTGAAAGTGACTGGGCAACGGATGGTGATTATTCCATTGAATCTTTTGCGCATGATCTGGTTAAAGTTGCAGCAACGCTACCAAAGCCACCGGTTCTGGTGGGTGCTTCTTTAGGGGGTATTTCCGGGATGATTGCTACTGGTGAGCTAAAAAAGGATGGTTTTGAAGCATTGGTGCTTGTTGATATAGCACCTAGAATGGATGAAAAAGGCGTTGAAAAGATTGTATCATTTATGGGCCAGGACCTCGAAAACGGTTTTGAGTCTCTCGAGGCTGCAGCGCAATCTATTGCTAATTATTTACCCCACAGAAAACAGCCCAAGAACCTGTCTGGACTGAAAAAGAACCTGCGATTAGGAGATGATGGGCGATATCGTTGGCATTGGGATCCCCAATTCATGACCGGAACTTCTCGACCTTCCGCCAGTAAGAACCCAGACAGGTTAAATAATGCTTTAAGGTCTGCAGTGATTCCATTGCTGCTAATCCGTGGAAAGATGAGTGAACTGGTCACAGAAGAGGCTGTAGAAGATTTTCGCAGAACCTTTCCAGAGGCGAAGTTCGCTGATGTATCAGATGCCGGTCACATGGTAGCGGGTGATAATAATGAAGTGTTTACACAGGCACTTATTAAGTTTCTTGATGCGATGTAATCTTAGCACCTACGCCTTTTAGCCCGTCTTGCCTTAGACCGGCCCCTGATTTAGATGTTGATCCTTTATAGAGAGGGACGTTATATGGCATCTTCATACCTCTCAAGATCGCTACCACAGATACCACAGGCTTCCAGTTTAAAAATTGCCGAATCGTCGTCGATATCTGGTATCTCAATATCCCATGGTTCTATTTATGGCATACATAAAGATACAGCACTTTCTGTGAATTTTTTTGCTACTATACCGTCTGGACTGTATAGTTCCATCATAAACACTGAAATCCGTAATAATATGGAGAATTATCAAGATGAAAACAAAATTATCCTTTCTGGCGATAACCGTGGTTGTCCTGGGTATTGCATCAGCACCGTCGATAGCCGGAAATAAAAATACCGCGTTGACAGCCTGCAAGGCACACATCGCTGAACTCTACAAAGACGACCTACAAAAGTCACAGCTCAAGAAGTCTTACCAGCGCAGCCACCACATCGAGGTCAAAATGAAGCTTAAGGTTGCTGGTGAAAGCTTTAAAGCTGTATGCCTGGTGGATAATGACGGTAAAATTGCCTACTCTACAGATCGCGACAACCAGTAAAAGGTCACACCGTTCGTATTATTCAGGATCAATAACAAAGCCTGGTCGTTCGCCTGAAATTCCATCGGGACTTGCATAGTTTTCTAAATTCGGGAAACTTTCGACAAATCATCAAGCAGGACGTATTTTGGCATCAACGCCAACAGCCAAAGACCGGTTACTCATCGCAGCGACAGAGGTGGTCAATGAGGTAGGTGCCGGGCACCTCACGCTGGACAGGGTAGCCGCGTCTGCTGGAGTGTCTAAGGGTGGCCTGCTCTATCATTTCGCCACTAAGCGCGAACTCATACAGGCGATGATCATTGAGGTTCTTGCCGATTTTAATCAAAAAATTGAAGACAAGATGGCTGGCTTGAGCGGTGCACCAAATATAAGACTTGCTGCTGCCATTCAGGTGATAAAAGAGCGTACTCCTTCAGAAAAATTACAGCAGCGGGCTCTGCTGGCCGCATCTGCTGAAGATCCAGAGTTACTTGAACCAGCTAAAATTGCCTTAAAGAAGCACTTTGATGAAATACGGGCACAGGCCACAGAACCGGATGTAGTCCTCACGGTATTGTTAGCTATTGAAGGTCTCCACTTTATGGAATTATTCGACCTACTACCTTTGAAGCACAGTGAAGTAGATAGCATGCTGGAGAAGCTAATGGATATGTCCTCTCATGAATAATAGGACACACTGAAAATTAACTGAGCAAAAAACCCTCATAACCATTATCTGAGCTAACCTTACACATCTCAATGTAGAGCGGAGTACCCCCGGGATAATTGAGAAGCTGCCGCGGTTTACCCGGAATATTGGCTCCCATATACCAGGAATCTGCTTTTGGAAACAGGGTCATTGCCGCCAATTCTTCCACATGACCGTTCCAGATTTTTTCGGCATCAATCGTCGCTTCAAACCTGACCACTTCCCGCTTACGCATCGCTGAAATCAAATCAACTATCCAGTCCCCCTGCATCTCCGCACAAGTTGGGCCATTACAGAAACCGGATGGGCTCTGTGGCCCATATAGGAAAAGCAGATTTGGAAAGCCGTGGCTGGCCATGCCAAGATGAGTCCTGACACCTTCAGACCATTTCTCTTTAAGTGTTTCACCTTCTGTTCCTCGTAGATCAATCTGCGTCAGCCCACCTGTAACAGCATCAAAACCTGTCGCCATTACAATAATATCGAACCCATACTCACCCTTGGTCGTATTTATCCCCGCTGCGGTAATCCGCTCAATTGGGTCTTCTTTTAGATCCACTAAAGCGACATTTTGCTGATTGAAAATATCGTAATAATTCTGCTCCAATGATGGGCGCTTAACTCCAAAAGGATGGGGAGGGTCAGTGGGTGCCAACTTCTCCGCTAGGAGCGGATCATTGATTCGAGCTCTGGTTTTATCACGCCAGAATTGATAGGCAGTGAGATTAGCTTCCTCGTTCGACAAAATATCAGAGAAGGTTCCCGACCAAAAATTGAACCCGCCCTTGGCCCAGCAATCTTCGTAGACTGCCAGACGCTCCTCGGCAGAAACTTCCAATGCAGATTTATCGCTTGAGCTTATATCAAGTCCGCCAAAACTCCTCCTGCAATGTTGAAAAATACTTGGGTAGTCAACTTTCGATTTTGTTTGCGTCGCAACGTCAAGCGTTTGTTGTTGCATCGCCAGCGCCAGTATTGGTGTACGCTGAAAGACGGTAAGTTGTTCTGCCACCGCTGCGGCTTCCTGCGCCACCTGCACACCACTGGCACCAGTACCAATGATGGCTATTTTCTTTTCTTTTAGATCGAGCCCTTCCTGGGGCCATAGTGCGGTGTGGTGACAAATACCCTTGTAATCGGCTAACCCTTTATAATCAGGTATGAAGTGTTTCGCAGCAAAGCCAGTGCAAAGAACCACGACACGCGACCGTGCGATGAGTTCACCATTACCTTCAATCAGCCATTGGTGGTTCTCCTCATCGAACTCAGCACCAGTTACACGCACATTGAAGTCTATATCCCGACGCAGATCCAATTTCTCATCAACGTACTTAAAGTAACGCCGCAACTCATCCCAGGCTGGAAATCGTTCAGTCCAGTTCCAATCCCGCCACAACTCTTCCATTGAGTACTCATAAACCGGAACATGGGAGTCTACTCTGGCTCCGGGATAACAATTCCAGTGCCAGATCCCACCAAGATCAGAGCCGACTTCGAGCAATCGAACAGAAAAGCCTTGTTGCCGTAATCTATAGAGTTGGTACAACCCACCAAAACCGGCACCGACAATCAGTACATCGTATTTGTTAATATTTTTTGAACTCACAAACTTGACCTCCAAAGAGCCACTCTCCCTCAAATAAAAACCTCTGATGGATACCATGCACAACAGAGTACCTCAGGGTAAGAAATGTATGCATTACGCTACCTGCAGAATTAGTCGTTTTCGTATACCTGCTGATAATATACTCTATGACATACTGGTTGGAATACAGATGAATCTGGTAATTTAGAATAAAACTGAAGATCAGCAATTAGACAAGCCCTATTGCGGAAAATGGAAAAGAGAAAAGGGTTGTCAGGCAATCAATTTCATTGTGAATACCCCGAATGGACGTATGATCTTCGCGGAGCACTTACCGGTAGTCCGTACGAGGACGGCAATGACATGGTTGCCGCCTATGAACGTGAACCTGCCGACGATAGTATCGTTATCGGCGGCACACGCATGAACGTATTTCCCAACCTCGTCGTGCTCGGTCAACAGCAGAACATCGACGCGGGAGATCAGAATACAACTTAAGCGAAGCACACGATGGGTTTCTGATTCAGAAGAAGAAAGAGATACTGCGGGGTATCGACGAACCACACGACAATGTCACATTCTTATTGTAGCGTGCATACTGGGAAGAGGTCTCAGCGCAGCTTACTGTAAGCTACTTAACAATAGAGAACCTACACCGCCCAAGTGCACTAACGCCGGATAGACTCGGCGACAATAGTATTAGATACTGCTTTTTTCGCTAGCAGTGTCCAAGCGTCCATGGCTTCAAAGAAGAATGCTACAAAGACCGTAGCGCCGAAAGATAAAACTACCAGGAACCTCGAGAATCATAAATCGCATCTAGGTCCTAAACTTGGGTTTCTTCTGAATGATCTGTCAAAAATGGTTACCCAGATCTGGGACTCCCGTATGAAACACGCAAATTTAACTCGATCACAATGGAGAGCTATCGGACATGTCTCACGCACACCCGGTATTACACAAATTGATCTGGCTGAAGCGCTTGGCGTAGGCCGAATGGCTGTAACAGGTATTGTCGATCGTCTTGAGAAGAAAAAACTTTTAACAAGGAAACTTGACAGCAGTGACAGGCGAGTCAAAAAAATTTACTGCACAACGAAGGCCAGGAAACTGCTACCCTCCATGCAAAACGTGGGTGATATCGTGTTAAAAGACATGACAGCTGACTTGACCGACCGTCAGTTGCAGCAACTCATAAGCGGTTTACAGAAGATGCAGAGGACAGGTGCAGAACTATTGGAAAAGTAACCAGATTAACTTTCAGCCATCAATTCAGGTAGAAAATATTCCTGCCATCGACCTGATCCACCGATCCATTCATGCCAATTGGGTCTTGAGACACAAGCGCTTCAGCTAAATTGACATCACCAGGTGTATTGGCAATAAACCGCCTCTGGTTTGGTAGCCTGCCGATAATGATTCCAGATTCTGGCTGATTGTTTCTATCATAAAGTACCGTATATGTTTCTATACGGGCTTCTCCTGCCGGATGAGACTCTACTTGAACTCTCTCTGCGTTATCGATCACTCTTTGTAATTCTGAAGGTTTTGTTCTCACAAACGGCTCATTAGGCTGTGCAGAAGAATAGACCCCAAATGAATGCTTGGTGATGTACCAGCCATTTCCTGACACCAGACCGAAGGCCCCATGATCCTCGCGCACTTGATCAATCATCGTCGCAATGGAATGCATAACGTAGTTATTACCAGGTCCACCAAAATAGGGAAGACCGCCCGTCACGGTTAGCGGACGACTATCATTGTCATCCAGACCAAGTGCGTCCCGCGCAATTTGCACTACCGACGGGAAGCAGCTATATAAATCCAGATACTTTATGTCATCTATGGTTTTACCTGCCTGTAGAAACGCTGTTTTTGATGCCAGTTCAATAGCTGGGGAACGATGCAATTCGGGACGCTGCGTGATATTCCATATATCATTCACATCAGCCGCACCGTGGAGGTATACATACTTATCGCTCGCTATTCCAAGTGCCTTTGCTTTCGATACTGACATGATCAGTACCGCAGCCGATTGATTAACACGAAGAATCGCATTCATGTATTTGGTATAGGGGAATCCGATGTATCGATTAACGCTCGTTGCAGTTGCGATCTCCTCGCTAGTGCGCGCGGTTGGGAACCAGGCGTAAGGATTACTAGCCGCAACCTTGCTGAAACGGCTAAACAATTCTCCTAATTTTTTCTGGTGATCCGCAATACTACGGCCATAGTGGTGACGCAGCGCATTCTCTATCAGGGGATAAGTTGTACTCGGTAAAAACAATCCATACTGTGCCTCGTAGTCATTGACCGGATTATGGTCAACCGAAAATAAAGTCGGCTCGCTGGCTTCTCCCTCATCCCAATTAAGGCGAACCCCTTTCGATCTGGCACGCTGAACAGTGTCGAGGGCTTCGCCACCAACAAGCAAAACAGATTCCGACCGACCTTCAGCAATTTCCTCGCAAGCGTGATTCACAAGCATCTGCGGTGTATTGCCACCCGTTACTGTCATTTGCAATCTGGCTTGGCTGACCCCTAATTGCCGCGCAAGTGTCGCCGGAGGATTTTTAACGGTGGTGCCAACACTATTGACAACGATTAAATCATTTAGGTCATTGGGCAAATAGGGTAAACCTGCACTGGCAACGGTTTTTTCTACCGCGTACTCCATCAGCTCAATAATCGAACTTGCATTTTCTGGTGCATCGCTATGCTCTGTAAACTGTCCTCCACCAACCAACACAGGCGTTCTATCAAAATCTATCACGATATTCGTGTTCCAAACCGTCAATTGGGCATATTGTAAGTTCACTTACAAAATAAGTATAGTTGTTCGAAACCTGAGGTCTGTTGGTAGATGGTGATACTTCAGGACTCCTCTCCACTCCCTCTCATTCAAAAGAGAATGATAATTGTTCCTGAAAACTTACTTTGCAATACAGGCTGTATACTTTGTATGCGATTCTGAATGAAATGGCCTGAAGCTCGCCTCGTTTATAGCCTAAGTCATTGATTTATATTAAGTACCAAACTTGGCGTAAAGATTGCTCATAGAAATAGGCGAAGTCATTTTGACTACCACGCAAAACAACGAGGCTAAGAGGAAAACCATGGCAAATATACTATGGCTACAAGGAGGTGCGTGTTCAGGTAATACGATGTCCTTCCTTAATGCAGAAGAACCTAGCGCGTGTGATCTGGTCACTGATTTTGGAATGAATATACTCTGGCAACCTTCCCTGGGATTTGAGCTTGGAGATGATGTACAGAAAATTTTGAGGGATTGTGTTTC
>CAZAZB010000026.1:7286-18512 GCA_964489485.1 uncultured Pseudomonadales bacterium
AAACGCTCAAATGGTGGGTTCCTGGGTAGTGAGTTTACCAGTAAAGCAGGTTTGCCCGTCATCAATATACCAGGATGCCCTGCCCACCCGGATTGGGTAACACAGATTTTAGTCGCTATCGCGACTGGTCGTGCGGGTGATCTTGAACTGGATGAGTTCCAGCGACCGAAAACCTTCTTCCAGAGTTTCACACAAACCGGTTGTACTCGTAATATGCATTTCGCCTACAAAGTTTCAGCAACCGAATTCGGACAGCGCAAGGGCTGCCTCTTTTATGACCTTGGCTGCCGTGGCCCCATGACTCATTCTCCGTGTAACCGGATTCTGTGGAATCGGGTATCGTCTAAAACCAGAGCGGGCATGCCCTGCTTAGGTTGTACGGAACCAGAATTTCCGTTTTTTGATCTGGCACCGGGTACAGTTTTTAAGACGCAGACTGTCATGGGCGTGCCAAAAGATCTACCGACGGGCGTAGATAAAAAAGGCTATATAAAGCTAACAGGTGCTGCCAAGGCGGCGATGCCAGCCTGGGCTGAACAAGACATATTTGTCGTATAAGGGGACATAGAATGACTGGACAAGTACAAACACTAGACATATCACCCGTCGGACGAGTTGAAGGGGATCTTGATGTTCGTGTCGATATAGAAGACGGAGTCGTAACGAATGCGTGGACTTCAGCTGAATTATTTCGCGGGTTCGAAATTATACTCAGGGACAAGGACCCTCAAGCAGGGTTAGTGGTAACCCCGAGGGCCTGTGGCATTTGTGGTGCATCGCATCTTACCTGCGCTGCATGGGCGCTCGATACCGCCTGGGGAACAGAGGTCCCGCGAAACGCAATTATTGCGCGTAATCTGGGTCAACTCGCGGAGAGCCTCCAGAGCTTGCCACGGCATCACTATGGTTTGTTCATGATTGATATGGTGAACAAGAATTACAAGAACAGTCCATTTTACGAAGAAGCAGTGAAACGTTGGGCGCCTTTCACAGGCACCCACTACGAACATGGCGTGACAATATCCGGTCGCCCCGTGGAAATATACGCGATGCTAGGTGGCCAATGGCCACATTCCAGTTTTATGGTGCCAGGCGGTGTCATGTGTTCACCTACACTGACAGATGTAACGCGGTCATGGTCCATCCTGGAACATTTCAGGAAAAACTGGATTGAATCCATGTGGCTTGGTTGCTCCCTTGAGCGATACGAAGAGATTCAAACCTATAGTGACTTTATGGCATGGTTAGATGAGAAGCCTGAGCATGCTGAATCCGATCTTGGGATGATGTGGCGCATGGGCTGTGATGTAGGATTGGATAAATACGGCAAGGGTCTGGACAAGTTTATTTCATGGGGTTACCTCCCGCATGAAGAAAAGTACAACAATCCAACGATAGCGGGTCGAAATCAGGCCGTACAAATGCCAAGTGGCGTTTTTGATGGCGCGTCAGGTAGCTACAAGCTGATGGACCAGGCGATGACGCGTGAAGATACGACCCACGCGTGGTATGACGAGAATGGCACCGTACATCCATTCGATCGTACCACTACGCCCATTTCTAACAACGAACATGATTTTGAAAAAAACTATACCTGGGCAACCGCGACGCTACATGCTGAGAATGGTCACCTCGAGGCGGGTCCCTTAGCCAGAGAATTGATCTATGGCGGCGATCACATGGAGGATTGGCAGTATAAAGATGGCTTGATTCTCGACATGTATAAGCATATGGGTGGTGCTAATGTACTTCTCCGGCACTTTGCGCGTATGCATGAGGTAAAAAATATTTACCGTCAAATGGAACGCTGTCTGCGTGAGTTACGACTAAACGAACCCTTCTACATAAAGCCGAAAGAACAGGATGGTCAGGGCTGGGGCGCCACCGAAGCAATTAGAGGGGCGCTTTGCCACTGGATTGAAGTTGAAGGAGGCAAAATCAAAAATTACCAGATTATCGCTCCCACAACCTGGAATGTCGGTCCACGTAGTAGTGAAGAAGAGCGGGGACCAATTGAGGAGGCGCTAATCGGCACACCTATCGCTGATCCAAGTGACCCCGTCGAAGTTGGGCACGTCGCAAGGTCTTATGATTCCTGTCTGGTTTGCACCGTACATGCCCACGATGCGAAAACGGGCAAGGAGCTATCCCGTTTTCGGACAGCCTAGTCAAACCTGTCAATGTCGGTTCGCCGACATTTTCTCATCCTGAAATAAAAATCAAGGGGGTATGGGGCGTATGAGCACTAACGATGACTCCACACGAGATCGCATTGGCCGACTACTAAAGCGAGGGCTAAAAACCAGGACAGAGCCCTTTCCTGAGACTAATATTGAATTTGAAAAGATCCTCGTTGAATTGCGTGAACTCGAACCCGATGATCTGGAAGAGAAACTCGTTGTTTCTGGTTTTGTTGATCAACCTTATGGGGAAGACGAACAGAGATGCCTTGAATGTATGTACTATCTCGTGCATCGAAAGTGGTGCGACTTGCCTGAGTTGGCCGTGCCAGTAGATGCCCAATGGTGGTGCCGTCTCTGGCGCATATAGCCAACAACGTGGATTGGCTGAAGAGAAGGTAGACGATGTTGTCGATCATCGGTTGTGGTAACACCAACAGGCAAGACGATGGCGCAGGTGTCTATGTCGCCAGATCTTTGATGGACGTACTACGCGAGCGCCCCAGAGATAGCGTTAGAGTATTCGACGCAGGAACTTCGGGTATGGAGGTCATGTTTCTCGCCAGGGGTAGTGATGCACTCATTATCATTGATGCCAATCAAAGCGGCTCGGAACCGGGTGCCATTTTCACTGTGCCAGGGGAGGAACTGGAGAATATGTCCGAATCCAGTTTTAATCTCCATGACTTCAGATGGGACAACGCGCTCTATGCTGGAAGAAAAATCTATGGTGATGAATTCCCTGCCGAGGTAACTGTATTTCTAATAGAGGCCCAGGATCTCGATTTCGGCCTAGAACTTTCAGCTCCTGTGCGTACAGCCGCGGACAGGGTCATCGAACTTGTAGTCGATAAAGTTGATTCATATATTGACACCCTTATTGAGACAGAGGCAGATACAAATAAAGAGGCGCAATGAGCCAGCTATATTTCAGGCATGGGGATCTTTGTATTGACAGCGAGCTATACGAGACCTATTTTCAGAAGGTACAATCTGTAGCTTTGCTAAAAAAAGACAATCAATTTTTTATCTTACCCATTCAACAGGCAGGTGGTGGTCTTTTGGCAAAAATCAGAAATTCACAAGGAGATCGTGTGGTCCATGCCATGGAGTTTTTTCAGCGTCACAATGTCGACATTGATCAGGACGTGATGGTTGACGTCAGCTGGTGCCCGGCGCTATCAGGTCTGAGTTTCCCCGTGAATGTCCTGGCTGTGTAACAGTCTGCTAAAGACGGGTATGGTGACGACTCAGGCGACAGCCGACTCTGGCCCTAAGCCGTAGCGCTTCACTTTGTTAGCCAGCCCTACCCGGGAAAGCCCCAGTTCGATCGCCGCCTTACTCTGATTCCACCGTAGCCTGACCAATGTTTCAGAAATTATTTTTGCCTCCATTTGGCCAACCTTTTCCTTAAGGGTTATACCATCGAGCTTCAGGTCTATACCGGTAGCTTTAACCCTTGGGCGTATTTCTGCAATATGCGGCGACAGTGCATCTTCGGTGAGATAGGTGCCGTTATCTGAAATCGCAATCATACGCTTGAGTTCGTTCTCCAGTTCCCGGACATTTCCAGGCCAATCGTGCAGCTTGAATTGTTCCATGGCGCCAGCAGAAATTCCGAGAAATTTGCTGCCAGATTCCCGGGAGAATTTTCGAAGCAGGAAGTTTGCCAGTACCTCGATATCTTCGAGACGCTTGCGCAAAGGTGGAATATTCAATTGGAAACCATTCAGACGATAATACAAATCTTGTCTGAATTCGCCCTTGCTGATCAATACATCAAGTGGTTGATTACATGCGGCAATCACCCGGACATCACATTTTATAATCTGATCACTCCCTAATGGTTTTACCTCCCCCTCTTGCAAGAAACGCAGGAGGCTTACCTGAAAAGTGGGTGATACGTCAGAAATTTCGTCAAGGAAAACCGTGCCTCCATCAGCAGCCGGAAAGAGTCCTAGTCGATCACTGATAGCACCGGTAAACGCACCGCGTTTGTGTCCAAACAATTCAGAGTGAAGCAGTTCGTCAGACATTCCTCCGCAGTTGTGTACTAGCAGCGGCTGCTGGTTTCTATCACTGTTGTAGTGCACACCGCGGGCCATGAGTTCTTTTCCGGTACCTGTTTCCCCCTGAATGAGAATCGGTAGATTGGTGGTGGATGCCTTCTTTGCAAGATTGCACAGCGATGCCATCTGCGGGCTGCAGTAAACAAGCTTGTCGAATTGCGCCAGGGTATCGGTACTGGCTTCGCTATTATGCTGTTCTCTTAGCACATCTTCGGCAATCTTCAGATCACGGCTAAGATGGCGATGGCGATAGGCCAGTTCCCGGTATTCAAGCGCGCGGTTAACCAGCAGTTCAATTTGAGGACCGGATAAGTCTGATGGAACAAACTGATAAATGGCCGCTTCTTCGGTCGCCTGAACAATCTCTTCATTACTCAGCCGGCCTGCGAGCAGGCGAACGACCTCAGGGTGCAGCATTCTTGTTTTTCTTAACAGGGCGAGACCGTCAAATTGATCACGCTGATGCCGACACAGCAGCAAATCCACCTCCTCTGCGGCTAGCACCTCTAATACTTCAGCTGGATCATCGATGGTGTTTATTGCGTAGTGTCGGCTCAGAAGTCGCTGAAGCTCCACGGATGTGACCGTGGAAAAACCTGAGATTATGATTGTCGATTCATCGCGCATTGATCGGATTATGCATAGTAACTATGCATATAACAAACTATATTTCACCCCTAGTGGTTTCATGGGTGTAATAGCAAAGAAACTATGCTAATTGAAATATAACTTGACAGCATTTTCTGCTTATGAATAAATGCAAGGATCCTGAAAAGAGCCTATAAAAATAAGAGGTCACGCGCGTGAACACGAAGGTAGTGAATTCCAATCTGGCTGATCACGAGTTCAATCAAGCGCTTAAGGCAATTGAAGACGAAGACATAGGCGCGACCGAAAAGGTTGATCTCCTCATTCAGATTGCCACAGGTTTGCAACACAAGCCCAAAACACCTCAGCAACTCCATAATGCCGTGGCTCTTTATGAAAAGGCACTGTTGTTCTGCCCGGCATCCGAGATATTGCTGGAAGCAAGAACACGTGCGAGAAAAGGTACCGCGCTGCAGGCGATTCCAGATGAGGGCTCCGATTTTCTGGCACAAGCCCAGACTGAATTTGAACTTGCCCTCCCCGTACTAAACCGACTGGGGCTAGCAGAAGAAACAGCTGAGGCAGAAATGAATTTGGGTCTGGTATTGCAAACGCTTGCAGGACTACACCGGGTCCCAATTACGGAATCTATCGCGGCCTACCAGAGAGCGCTCAAAGTGTTTACCAGGGCTGACTATCCGACTGAGTATGCGATTTTGCATAACAATCTAGCGACAGTTTATATGTCGATACCTATGAGCGATGAGCGTTCGAAGATGCGCGAGGCGCTGGCGGTCCAATCATTTCAGGAAGCACTCAAAGTGATTTCCCTGATCGATCAACCATCAGAGTATGCGATGTTGCAGAACAACCTTGGTAACGCGTTGCAGTATGTATCAACCAGTCATGCTGTCGAAAATAACTTGCGTGCGCTAGAAGCATACGACGAAGCACTAAAGGTGCGCACCGCAGAAGACACGCCTTATGAGTATGCCAATACAATTTGCAACAGGGCTAATTGTCTCTGCAATCTACCAGATGACATAGCGCAGCCAGATAAGGGAAACCGAAACCGGCTTAGAGAAGCACGTGATTTCTATCGGGAGGCCCACGAAATATTCAAACAGTTTGGTGATCTTGCAAAAGTACAGATGATTGATGAAACACTTGAACAGCTAGATGCAGACATCGGAACAGGACTTGCCGGGTCACGGGCAGGAAAAGGGTTTGGTGAAACCAGAATCTAAAGATTAAGACGATATTTATAATAACGGAGAATAAAGTGGAAGAAATTATCAACACAGTCAGTTCAGGTGAGATCACGATTGTAACGATCATTATCTGGACGGTCTTTTCAATCTTCGTTGGCGCCCTGGGCGGCGCCCTCGGCGGCATGGTGGTTGGCGGCAAACACATAGGATATGAAATGGCCGCCTGGATGGGAGCCTTTTACGGACCCGTAGCCGCAGTCCCCGGCGCTTTCATGGCGTTGACCTTGTTGATGTTAATCCAGGAGTTTACCAATGTTTGATATGGTCAAAGATTCAATTGTTCTTTTTCTTCAAGGTCGCCTGTTTAAGGACACTCCCAAGGTTATAGGAAAAGCGCTGATCGGAATGACTGTTGCAGCGGCTATCTTGGTCATCATGGTGAAGCTTGGAGCACCACTCTGGGCATCGGTCATTGTGTCAAGCTTGGCGGCGGGCGCATTGCAGCCGTATCTATTCAAAGATCTTAAGTACGCCTGATTGTCTGGATGCCAATGCAAAAGCCAGAAACAATTTCTGAAGAGGCTGATAGCCACGGGCTAGATAAACTGCTGAACGATATCCAGCTGATAGACACCATCGTGTCTAACTGGGATGACAATTATCAGGAAACGTTCCACGCATCACGAACTGCACACGATGCACTCAATAAGGAAGCATTTAGCCGGTTGATCCGCGCGCTAAAGATGGAGCCAGCGGCCCTGGCGATACTTACTGAGGCAGTTTCTGACGAGGTTGTCTACTCGGTGCTTCGACATCACGGTATCGTCAAGGCGACTGTACACGAACGAATTGAAACTGCCCTCGAATCGGTTAGACCCTACCTCGCGAGTCATGGCGGGAATGTAGAGCTGGTTGAGTTCATTCCACCGGATACCGCCGTTATTCGATTGCTTGGCGCCTGCGACGGCTGTCCTGCCTCAGAACTTACATTGTCTGAAGGCGTCGAGAAAGCGATCAAGGAAAACTGCCCGGAAATCACCACTGTGACCAAGGCCAAGGGCGGTGTAACGGCCATGCCTACCGGGGTAAGCGTGCTGAATTTTGTAAGTCCGTTCGCCAATAAGAATGACGAGGGTTGGGTTTTTGTGTGTCGTGTCGGTGACATCCCGGAGCACGAAGTCCAGGTCGCCACTATTGATGGAAATGAATTGCTGTTAAGTCGACGGGGATATCAGGTGAGTTGTTTTCAAAATGCCTGTTCGCATCTTGGCATGCCGCTGGATATGGGGGAGGTCAATGATGGCATATTAGTCTGCCCCCACCATGGCTTCAGGTTCCTTCTCCAGACGGGGGAATGTCTGACTGTTCCAGAAGTGCAGTTACAGAGTCACGACATTCGGGTGATTGGAGATAAAGTCGAAGTGAAATTTTCATGACGGTTAAAAACAGGGATGTCACACGAATCGTCATGAAGGTCACACAAGACCCATCCCTTAAAGTTCTGGAAGCTGGAAAAGTACCTCACGAACCACTCCTCGAACCTGACCCATTTGCCGTTGTCGGTGCAGCGCGGGTTCCAGCGCTCGTCACCGCAGGGGTCGCACCTGATGAGCGTACCTGTTTTGGACCTCGCGGGGCTGCACTGATGGCAAAAGACGGTCCACTCTGGATCTGCGATACAGGCCACCATCGGTTACTCGGTTGGGAAAATATACCTTGTGACGATACGCCAGCTGATTGGATCATTGGGCAGCGTGATTTTAATTCGGAAGGCCGTAATGGCAAGGACGCCGTCTCCGCTCATTCTGTGAATGTGCCGACAGGTATCTGTCGCTGTGAAGAAGGTATGGTTGTAGCGGATGCCTGGAATAATCGGATCCTTATATGGCGCACACTACCAACCAACAACAACGTACCTGCGGATATCGTTCTGGGGCAACCTGACTTTATAAGCAATGAAGCTAATCGAGGAGGAGACCATGCTTCTGCCAATGGCATGCATTGGCCTTATGGTGTTTTGTGGCAGGATGGTTATCTATTTGTTGCTGATGCAGAAAACAGACGCCTGCTAATCTGGCAGGGCTTGCCAACAAAAAACGGCCAAGACGCCGATGTCGTTCTCGGTCAAATAAATTTTTCCAGGCGAGATGAAAATGCCGGACAGGATCCGTGTGCCATGAGTATGCGGTGGCCCCATGGAATTGCAATCTGGAAGGACCATCTTTGTATTGCTGATGCTGGCAACAATCGAATCATGATCTGGCGGGGTATCCCAACCAAAAATGGCGCGGATTGTGACTACGTACTAGGGCAGCAAGGATTTGATCTCGTTGATCACAATCAATCTCTTTATTGGCCCCGTTCGTATACTTTGAATATGCCATATGCACTTGCGGCGGCAGGTGACTGGCTGCTGGTTGCGGACACGGCCAGTTCGAGATTACTGGGCTGGCATATTGACGACCTGACTTGCGGCGCTGATGCTCGCGCTCTCTCAGGGCAAATTAACTTTCACGAAAAGGGCGACAACCGCTGGCAACCCCCAGCCGCCGATAGTTTTTGTTGGCCCTATGGTCTTCAGGTTCAGAGCGATACTATTGTGGTATCAGATTCCGGTAACAATCGTGTCAGCCTGTGGAAAATCTCGAACAAGATAGAGATAGGATTAGAGAACGATCGGAATGATCGCGACGAAAAAAAAATAGCAAAGAGTCCGGCGAAGCGCAGCCCGGGGTCGGCGCTATGACGGGCGAGACACTACGCATCGAAGGCATCGTACAGGGGGTAGGCTTTCGCCCTACTGTTTGGAGGCTGGCGAGGACTCTGGGTCTGGTTGGCGAAGTTTTTAACGATGGTGAGGGTGTTGTTGTCCGGGCCTGGGGAAATAGAGAGTCTCTCAATCAGTTGACGGCTCTGTTGTGGCAAGATGCCCCGCCGCTGGCACGAATAGTCAAGATTAGCCGTTCACCGGTCGCTAACAAGCCGCGCCCAACGTCGTTTTCAATTACGCATAGTGAACTTAATGTTACCAGAACGAGTGTAGCGCCTGATGCCGCAATATGCACAGATTGCAGGGAAGACACACTGGACCAGCTCGGGCGGCGATATCGTTACCCATTAACCAATTGTACCAATTGTGGACCGCGCTACTCGATTATTAACACCGTACCCTACGACAGGGTTAACACCAGCATGAAGAGTTTCGAACTCTGCGGCGACTGTGCTGAGGAATACAACTCACCGGATGATAGGCGTTTCCATGCTCAGCCAAATGCCTGTTATGTTTGTGGCCCGGAGGTGACATTTGAACGGCTCGATCAGAGCGCAATCTGTCTCGAGAGTTTTACCCAGATGGACCCGGTCGATGCCGCATGCACTGCGCTGCAGAACGGCGAAATCGTCGTTATTAAAGGTATCGGTGGCTTCCATCTTTGTTGTGACGCGACCAATGATGCTGCGGTTCAACGATTGAGAGACCGAAAAAATAGATACGCGAAACCCTTTGCAGTGATGGCCCGTGATATCGAAGTAATAGAGCGCTATGCCGCCATCAGTGATATGGAAAAGAAATTACTGCAAAGTGCAGAAGCACCAATCGTCTTGGTTGATGAGATACATTGCGCACCACAGGGTACACAGCGTCGTTTCGGTGAGGCACAGGGAATGCGAGAGAAAGACCTCCGGGCAATTTCAAATGCTGTCGCGCCCAACGTCAATACATTGGGCTTCATGCTCCCGTATACGCCAATGCATTTACTGATGCTGAAGCGTATGAACCGTCCTATTGTATTCACTTCTGGTAACCTTTCAGACGAACCGCAGGTAATCGACAATCATGAAGTCTCTGAACGCCTGGGCGATATTGCCGACTATGTACTCTGGCACAACCGCGATATTGTTAATCGCGTGGACGATTCGGTTGTTCGGGTGAGTGCAGGAGCACCGAGAATATTAAGGCGCGCTCGTGGCTATACCCCGGCACCAATCCCTCTGCCGATCGATTTCGAAGCATCGCCAGAGATTCTTGCAATGGGCAGCGAAGTCAAGAACACCTTCTGCCTGATTAAATCGGGCGCAGCGATACTCTCACAACACATTGGCGATCTCGAGAACGCCTGCACATACAAAGTTTACAAAGAGCAGCTAAATCTTTTTGCTGATTTATTTCAGCACAAACCCGCTAGCATTGTCGTGGATGCTCATCCTGAGTTTATTTCGAGCAAGCTCGGGCTACAGTTTGCTGAACGCGATCAGCTACAGGTTCATCAAGTGCAGCATCATCATGCTCATATTGCAGCCTGTTTGGCTGAAAATGGGGTTTCCTTGTCTGCAGAGCCGGTTCTGGGGGTGGTGCTTGATGGTCTTGGGTTCGGTGGTGATGAATCGATTTGGGGTGGCGAATTTCTGCTCGCGGATTATCTTCACGCAAAAAGGGTCGGCACATTTAAGCCTGTGGCAATGTTAGGTGGGGGTATGTCTATCCATGAGCCCTGGCGAAACACCTATGCTCATTTACGCTCGGAAATGAGCTGGGCGCAGATCGAGATGAACTTTCATGAACTGAAGATTGTCCAGCTCTTCAAAGATAAGCCTCGAGAGACTTTTGATGCGATGCTCCGGACCCGGACCAATTCACCTCTTGCATCTTCTTGTGGTCGTCTATTCGACGCAGTTGCAGCAGCAATGGGTATATGCCCGGAAGTCTCCGTTTATGAAGGTCAAGCCGCTATTGAACTCGAAGCCATCGTAGATGAGCTTACTCTGCACAATGAAGATAATGCACTCGCCTACCCTTTCTCCATTCCCTATCTTGAAAATGGATTGCCCTATATTGAACCTTTAGCCATGTGGCAGGCTTTGCTCGGTGATCTGATTCTAAAGACCCCTCTTCCGGTCATTGCTGCAAGATTTCATAAAGGACTTGCGCGCGCTATCGTCACCATGATCGAAAAATTATGTACTCGGGAGGAGGAACGATGGCTGAACACAATTGCGCTATCCGGCGGGGTGTTCCAAAACAAGACCCTGCTTGAGCTTGTCGTTTCACAATTAGAATATCGATCGTACAGGGTACTCACTCACGCACAGGTACCAACCAATGATGGTGGTATTTCGCTAGGTCAGGCAGTTATTGGTGCAGCTCATAAAATTTATCAGACGAGGAATATAAAATGTGCT